>JBAPYY010000286.1:0-25096 GCA_049284975.1 Occallatibacter sp. | reverse complement strand
GCTCAGCCCTTCCCAGGAATAGGCGCGAAATGGCACAATGGTAGTTCTTCCATTTCTGATTGTTTTTCGTAATGAAAGGGCTTTCTCGATGGCAAGTCTTGCTGGGGTTGAGTTGCTGGAATCGCTGAAGGGGCTGACGGCAGGGGACCGCGTTCATGCCAACCTCCCTGTATCGCAACTATTTGAAACCGCGCTGGTTAGAGGTGAGGCGCGCCTGGCGGCCAACGGCGCGCTGGTGGCCGTTACCGGGGCGCGTACGGGCCGCAGTCCCAAGGACAAGTTCATTGTGGACGACGAAGCGACCCATGCGCTGGTTCACTGGGGCAAGGTCAACAAGGCGATTTCGCCGGAGCAGTTTGGGGCGCTGCTCGAGCGCGTGGTCGAGTACCTTAAACCGCGCGATCTGTTTGTCGAGGACCTCTATTGCGGAGCCGATCCGGTTTACCGTATGCCTATCCGCGTGGTCGCCGAGCAGGCCTGGCAGGCTGCGTTCGCTCATCAGCTTTTTGTGCGGCCCGAAGCGGCGGCTTTGGCCACGCATGTGCCAGAGTTTACAGTAATTGCCGCGCCGGGGTTCGAGGCTGTGCCGGAGCGCGACGGGACCGCTTCCACCGCCTTCATTCTGGCCGATTTTACGCGGCACATCATTTTGATTGGCGGAACAAAATACGCCGGCGAGATCAAGAAATCCATCTTTGGGGTGATGAATTTCATCGTCCCGCAGCGCGACGTGCTGCCCATGCATTGCTCGGCAAACGTAGGCGCGGATGGCGTAACGGCGCTCTTCTTCGGGCTTTCGGGCACGGGCAAGACCACGCTGTCGGCCGACCCGGCGCGGCGTCTGATCGGTGACGACGAGCACGGCTGGAGCGCAAAAGGGATTTTCAATTTTGAGGGCGGCTGCTACGCAAAGTGCGTCAACCTGACCGAGGAGAAGGAGCCGCAGATTTACCGCGCCATCCGCTTTGGGTCGGTGCTGGAAAACGTGATTCTGAACGAGGCCACGCGCGAGCCGGATTTTGCAGATATCCGTTTGACGGAGAATACGCGCGCGGCATATCCCGTCAATTTCATTGAGAACGCGGTGATTCCGGGAATTGGCTCTCATCCGCGCAACGTAATGTTCCTGGCCGCCGATGCGTTTGGCGTGTTGCCGCCAATCGCACGGCTGACGCCGGAGCAGGCCATGTACCATTTCCTCTCGGGGTATACGGCGAAACTGGCAGGGACAGAAACGGGTGTAAAGGACCCGGTGCCGGAGTTTTCCGCCTGTTTCGGCGCGCCGTTTTTGCCATTGAATCCACGCACTTATGCGGAGATGCTGGGCAAGCGCCTCAAGCAGCACAACGCCTCCTGCTGGCTGGTCAACACAGGCTGGTCCGGCGGAAAATATGGCATAGGCAAACGCATGAGCCTGAAGATCACCCGCGCGCTGGTAAATGCGGCACTCGATGGTCGGCTCGATAAAGTCGAGTTTGTCACCGAGGCGGCGTTTGGGCTGAGCATTCCGGTAAGCTGCCCCGAGGTTCCGGCGGAAATTCTCAACCCGCGCAACGCGTGGGCCGACAAGGAAGCATACGACCGCCAGGCTGCTGATCTGGCAGCGCGCTTCGAGGCGAACTTCGAGAAATTCGACGCGTCCGAGGCGATTCGCGCTGCAGGGCCTAAAGCTAAGTAAAGAAAACAAATGCATAGGGGCCTCGATCACGTAAGCTGATCGAGGCCCTCTTTCTTTGCCGGCGAGATTCAGATTCGCGGCGCTTGTGAACATCGAAAACAACACTCCAAACAGATCAGAAGCACTCCGCCTTCAATGCGCACCCGTTGCGGCTGGCGTGGCCTTCGTTGGACTTGCTTTGTGCCCTGCGACTGGCTTCCCGCTTATCGTTGGCTTAGTTGTCGGAGGCGGCGCAGTGCCCTTCCCATCAGTCGTCGCGGGAGCAGTCACATCCGCCACAGGCGCGGCCTTGTTGCCAGTAGCCGCGGGAGCACTCAGACTGAGAAATGCAGCCAACGAGTTATTTGTTACATAGTCAAAGGTCGCATTTGTGCCAACGAGATTCTTGGCTGTTGCAAACGCGATGAAATCAGCGTCCTTCTCGATGTGCACAATCTGCATCGCATCGCTCTTCTTTATCAATGAAGGGAACATCGCCAGCGTGGTCAGATTGTTGAAGTCGATTTTGCTTACGTCGGGCAATGTGATGGTGCCAATCAGCCTGTCACTGACAGTAAAGAGACTCTTGCTCGCAGATGTAGGCGGTTTGTTCCATGCAGATATAGATCGACCGTTGACGTTGATGCTCGCGATGTTGCTTTTCGTTTTGAGCAATAGAATACCCGTTTGAATTCCAAGAATCGACGCCGGCCCGCTTGCTCCCGCGGCAGTGCTTTTGTTAGGCCGGAAATACCAACCGAAATCACAGTTCCCGTTCATGTTGGAGTATTCGTATGCCACTGGCTGAGGCGGAAAAATGTCTTGGAAGACCACATTCATGGCTTTCGTAGCTGCCGTTACTTGATTCTGCTCGCCCGGATAAAAGCTGGCAAGCGCTCCGGCCACATCATTCACGCCAGTGGCAATATCCGCGATGGTCTGATTTTTCATCGCGGAAACAGTTTGTTGCGGGAGCAGGCCAAGAATCTGGACGCTGCCATCCGTGCACGCACCGTTTATCGGATTTCCGGCTTGATCAAAAAATGTCAAGGTGAATGAGGCGTCGAGCCAAAGCGGATTGAGATCTGTCTCGTCCTTCTGAATTGTCGTGTCCTCATTCTGAATCATGCTGTCGCCACTGGAAATCGAAGGCAGGTTCACCAAGGGAACAGCGGAGATGTAAAAGATAATCGATGGGAAATTGTAGCCCTGGCTGGAAGCTAGAGCTTGCTGCTGCGCGGACTGGGACTGCACTGCGGAACTGAGGGACGAGGTCACAACATAACCCATGGGACCGGCAACCGCATTTGCGGAAACGATCACATAGTCTCCTTGTACGGTGGGAGACTTGGAGTCAGGTTTGACTTGCGGAGCTACTGCTTCCAATGGCACAGGTACTGGCACAACTACCGCAGTTGCGGAGATCGAATCAATTGCAGAGCTGATCGAAAGAACCGCGTTTTGCGTCACGTTCTGACCGACAATCACATTCATGGCATTCTTGAAGACAGGAAAACCTTTAGCAGCAATTGTGATCGAGGCAGCGCCAGGAGGAAAATTGAGAATTCTGTATCGCCCGGACGCATCCGTCTTCGTTGGGAACTGTTGCCCTGTTGACTTGTTGATTAATACAACACTGGCTCCCGGAACGGGTGCGCCGGTTTCGTCTGAGACCATCCCTGAAACATTGCCGGTTGCAATAGCCGCTTGTGCCATGCTCGACGCCACTCCAGCGGCGCCGAGTAAGAGGAACACAAAGAATCGGGCAACCACATACGCTACCCGGCGACGAGCAAGCTCTTCGTTGAACATGCTATTGACCTCTGTTTGAAGAATGAAGCTGTAGATGATTGATTCCGAAAGGGGTCGGAATAAACACATCGTCCTACCTAATCGGCCCGCAGTCAACAGAATTGTGTGAATGGCACATTTCCCGCCATCGTCCATTCGGACGTATACTGAATCTGCACGTATCAGGTGGCATCCGCGCTTCTTGCGGAGCTGCACTGGAGAATCAACATGAGTCTTATCCAGCTTCCCCCTCGGGAAGAACCAGCCTCCGCGCCGAAGGTCACAGCGCAAACCCTCCTCGAAAGAAAAGAAGCACATCAGCCCATCACAGCACTGACCGCGTACGATTATCCCACGGCGCGCCTGGTAGACCAGGCCGGCATTGATTTGGTTCTCGTCGGCGACTCGCTGGGCATGGCCGTGCTCGGCTATGACAGCACGCTGCCCGTCACCATGGACGAGATGCTGCACCACACGCGCGCAGTCCGCCGCGGTGTGCGCCGCGCGCTGCTGGTGGCGGACATGCCCTTCGGCTCCTACCACTCTTCGGCTGAAGAAGCCATCGCCAACGCGACCCGCTTCATCAAGGAATCTGGCGCTGAAGCAGTGAAGATCGAGGGCGGCTGCAACCGCGCCGAACTCGTCTCTACCCTCACTCAAGCAGAGATTGCCGTGGTGGGTCACATCGGCCTCACGCCCCAGTCGGTGCATCGCATGGGCTACCGGGTGCAGGGCAAATCCACCGCCGCCATCGACGGCCTTATCGCCGACGCGCAGGCGCTGGAAGCTGCCGGCGCCATCGCCATCGTGCTCGAATGTGTCCCCCGCGAGGCAGCCACCCTCATCACATCTGCTCTCGCCATTCCCACCATCGGCATCGGCGCGGGCCCTGAGTGCGACGGCCAGATTCTTGTCTTCCACGATATCGTCAATCTCACTGGCGCAACTCCCGCCAAGTTTGTTCGCCGCTACGCCGATGCATCCGCGCTCTTCACCGAAGCCATCCAGCATTATGCGAGCGACGTTCGCGGTGGTGAGTTTCCCGCTGATGCCGAGAGCTACCATCTTCCCCGTGAGACCGGCGCCGAGCTCCTCTCGCGCGAGCCGCTTAAGCAAAGCAGGCGATGATTTCTGCCGCCGTCAAATCGAAGAGAACGCTCTGATTAATAGCATGCGCATCATCACCGCCATTGACGAGATGCAAACTGTCGCACGCGAACTCCGCAGCAGCGGCACGCTCGCCCTGGTGCCTACCATGGGCGCATTGCACGCCGGTCATCTTTCTCTTATCGAAGCGGCAAAGCGCGATTGCAAACATGTCGTCGCCAGCATCTTCGTCAACCCGCTGCAGTTTGGCCCCAACGAAGACTTCAGCCGCTATCCGCGCACCTTTGAGGCCGACTGTGCCGCGCTCACGGCTGCCGGTATAGATGTCCTCTTTGCGCCATCCGCTGAAGCGCTTACGCCCGCCGGCGCAACCACCTTCATTGAAGTCGCCGGCATCAGCGACCGTCTCGACGGCGCGAGCCGTCCCGGCCATTTTCGCGGAGTGGCCACCATCGTCGCCAAGCTCTTCCACATCGTCGCGCCCCATCGCGCCTACTTCGGTCAGAAAGACGCAGCGCAGGTTGCCGTCCTCCGAGCCATGGTGCGCGATCTCAATTTTTCCGTGGAGATTGTCGCCTGCCCTATCGTTCGCGAGCCCGACGGTCTCGCCCGCAGCTCGCGCAACCGTTATCTCACGCCCGAGCAGCGCAGCCATGCCACCATCCTGCATCGCGCACTCGACGCAGCCGCAGATCTTCACGTCGGCGGCGAGCACAACTCCCAGTCACTTACCGCAACCATGTTGCGAGTTTTCGCAGCTGAGCCGTCGGTCAAGGTGGAATACGCAGCCGTTGTTGATCCTGATACGCTGCTGCCGCTGACCGACACCGCGCGCGGCGCACTCATCGCCGTCGCCGCCCATCTGGGTGAAACGCGCCTGATTGACAATCACCTCATAGGAGCAGACCATGCCTAGCCCGCTGCCCTTCAAAGTTACGCTCGGCGTCACAGGCGGCATCGCCGCATACAAAGCCGTCGAGATTGTTCGCGCTCTGCAGCAGCACTCGCTCGACGTTCATGTCGTGATGACCCGCGCTGCCGAGGAATTCGTTCGCCCGCTCACCTTCGCGTCACTCACCGGCCACAAGGTCATCACTTCGATCTGGGAGACCGACGCATACGACGACGCGGGCATCGAGCACATCTCTGAAGCGCAATCCACAAATCTGCTCCTCGTTGCGCCAGCCACAGCTCACACGCTCGCCAAATTTGCTCACGGACTCGCCGACGATTTCCTTTCTACTCTCTACCTCGCCACCACCGCGCCTGTGATGGTGGCCCCGGCGATGAATGTGAATATGTGGAACCACGCCGCCACGCAAGCGAATCTTGCTACGCTGCGCCAGCGCGGAGTGGAAATCGTCGAACCGGGCAGCGGTTATCTCGCCTGCGGCATGACCGGCAGCGGCCGCCTCGCCGAGATTGACGCGATCGTCTCCGCGGTCCTTGCTCGCATCCAGCGCCTCGACGAAAACTCACCTTCCGATCTCGCCGGTGAAACAGTGTTAATCACCGCTGGTGGCACGCGCGAGCCAATCGATCCCGTGCGCTTCATCGGCAACCGTTCCAGCGGCCGCATGGGTTACGCACTCGCCGAAGCAGCCATTGCACGCGGCGCAAGAGTGATTCTCATCTCCGCGCCCACCGCGCTTGCCGCGCCCGCCGGTTGCGAACGTATCGACGTTACCACCGCCAGCCAGATGCACGATGCCGTCCTTGCTCGTCTGTCGCAAGCCACCATCGTCATCAAAGCCGCTGCCGTTTCCGATTTCCGTCCCGCCGCCGTCGCTGCGCAGAAACTCAAGCGCACCGGCCCGCTCACGCTATCCCTTGAGCCAACAGAAGACATCGCGCAGAGCGTCGCGGCTCGCCGCAACTCCCGCACATTGCTCATCGCCTTCGCCGCCGAAACCCCCACTGACGCGCAAGACCTCATCCGCACCGCGCGTCAAAAGCTGGAACGCAAAGGCGCCGATGCTATCGTGGCCAACGATGTCTCCGAGCCTGCTCTCGGCTTCGACAGCGAACGCAACGCCGCTACTTTCATCACCTCGACGCGCGAAACCGTCTTCCCCGCACAATCGAAGACAGCCCTCGCGCATCGCATCCTCGATGAAGTCGCGCACCTGCGCACTGTCGCGCTTGCCTCGGCGTAAAAAGCGAACTATTTCTGACCCGTCACGAATCGTTCCGCTCCTGCTCCCATTGGTCTCCCTGTCCGTGTTCGATGCGGTCTTCGCGATCTTCCTTCTCTTCCAACTCGCGGCGTTTCTCGCGTTCTTCGCGTTCCTCGCGGCCATCGCTCATAACTCACTCCCTTTTTCAGCAATCAGCGGAAACCGCTCGCGAACCAGCTCGAGCGCCTCGGCAGCCGTTGTGATCGTTCCATCCAACTGAGCGTCTTCCACTGTGCGCAGTATTTCGCTGAAGCCCGCCCCGGGCTTGTATCCTGCGGCAATCAATTCTCGCCCTGTAATCAAGCGCTCTGGGCGCACAGCATCCTCCGGCATTGATTCGTAACGCTCGCGAACAAAATTCCAGTGATCGAGATTGCCGCTGCCGGCCATGCAATCCATGCGATGCAGTTGCAGGTGCTCAGGAAAATTTTCCAGGCGGAAAAATCTCTTGAGCGTCGAAGCCTTCATGTGCTGCGCATCGGCAAAGCGCATGTGGTTTTCGACGAGCGAGAGAATCTGGCGGGTCTCATCGTTCGAAAAGCGGAAGCTCCGGCAGATTTCCGCGCTCATGGCCACGCCCACATCCACGTGGCCGTTGAAGCGGATGCGGTCGGCGCGCACGAAGGTTGGCGGCTTGCCCACATCATGCAGCAGTCCGCCCCATGCGAGAGTGAACGGGCAATCAGCTTCAAGTTGGCCGAGCAGCAGCAGAGTATGCGTCCACACATCGCCCTCGGGATGAAACTGCGGCGGCTGCTCCACGCCTTTCATCTTCGCTACTTCCGGCAGCACTTCGGCCAGCAAGCCGGTCTCATCCAAAAGTTCAAAGGCTCGTCGCGCACAGCCCTCGGTGAGCATCTTGGTTAACTCGTCGCGCACTCGCTCGCGGCTGACGGCGCTGATTTTTGCTGCCAATCGGCGCATGGCGGCAGCTGTCGCAGCGTCCAGTTCGAATTCGAAGCGTGCAGCGAAGCGTACGGCGCGCAACATGCGCAGGTGATCTTCTTCAAAGCGCAGCTCGGGCCGTCCGATGGCGCGAACGATGCCCGCTTCAATGTCGGCCAGTCCGCCGACGTGGTCGATGAGTCCTTCGCGGACTGCGGACGCTTTTTCGCGCAGAATAGACAAGGAATCTGGCATCCGCAGAGGATCAAGCAACAGCCCGTTGATAGTGAAATCCCGGCGCCGCACATCTTCCTCGGCGCTGACGGTATAACTCACCGCGTCCGGATGCCGTCCGTCCGAGTAAGCGCCATCAGATCGGAATGTGGCCACTTCGGTTACCACATAGCTCGATTTATCCTGCTCCTCTTCGTTCGCGCCAGCGGTATCTGCACCGCTGCCGGTGGCCACCAGCACTACGCCAAAATGCGCTCCCACGGCAAAAGTGCGCGGAAACATTCCCAGAACCACATCAGGCGTGGCGCTCGTTGCCACGTCGTAATCTTTTGGCTCGCGACCCAGCAGCAGGTCGCGCACGCATCCGCCGGCCAGATAAGCCTCATACCCGGCAGCGCGCAAGGCTGCAATGGTTTCAAGAGCCGCGTCGAATTGGGGCGTGGTGGTTAACATGGCTGCTGCATCTATTGTCGCCCTTGCTGCCGCCCGGCGCGAAACTTCCGTCCTCTTAAGTAAAGCCCGCTAAACTAATTAGATGACCACGCGCGGCCTCATCCTCGGCATTGAATCCTCTTGCGATGAGACGGCTGCGGCCGTAGTGGAACGCGGAGCGCGCACTCTTTCGTCTGTCGTGGCTTCGCAAATTGCTACACACGCCCGCTACGGCGGGGTGGTTCCGGAGTTGGCCAGCCGCGAACATCTGCGCGCCATCGTCCCGGTTGTTCGCGCAGCCCTCGCCCAAGCGGGCATCACTCTCGCCGACCTTGACGCCATCGCCGTCACGGCAGGCCCCGGCCTCGCCGGTGCTCTGCTGGTGGGCATTACCTACGCCAAGGCGCTGGCTTTCGCTGAGGGGCTGCCGCTGGTCGCCGTCAACCATCTCGAAGGCCACATCCACGCGGTGCTGCTGAACGAGCATGAGCAGGAACAGGCGTTGAAGCGTGGGGACTTCCGACCGCCCGATTCGCCAGACGCGCAGTCCCTCGCGTTGGTTGTCTCAGGCGGCCACACGCATCTTTATCTGGTGCGCCCGGCTCACGGCACATGGACTTATAAGCTCGTTGGGCGAACGCTGGACGACGCAGCAGGCGAGGCCTACGACAAGGTAGCCAAGCTGCTCGGCTTCGGCTATCCCGGAGGCCCGTGGATCGACGCGCTGTCCCGCTTCGGCAATCCAAGGGCTGTACCGTTTGCCTTTTCGCAAATCAAGCCAAAAGTGTACTTGGCGGGGAAAGTTCCAAGAACCAAAGCCGCAAAGACCGCGCCCATCGCCGATCTCGACCCGCGCTTTCTCTTTTCCTTTTCGGGAATCAAGACCGCCGTCCTGCGCTATGTTGAACTGTATAACTTGCGCGAGGAAGCCCATGCCCGCGCCGCAAGGCTCTTCGCTCCCAACGCCGAGGCGCGCCCTCCGCAAACCAAAGAAGAAGCTCTCGCCCTTTGTCCGCAACAGATTCTCGACCTCGCCGCCAGCTTCCAGTGCGCCGTGGTCGGCGATCTGATGAAGAAGACCTTCGCGGCGGCCGAATCCCTCGGCGCGCGTCGCATTCTCGTCACCGGCGGCGTGGCGGCAAACCGTGAGCTCCGAGCCCGCTTCAGGGCCGAAGCAGCCACGTGCGGGCTGGGCATCGCCTTCCCCACTCTGGCCTTGTCCACTGACAATGCCGCCATGATTGCCGCCGCCGCCTGGCCGAGGTTTCAGGCAGGCGAGTTCGCTGAAGATTCGCTCTCCGGCGATCCCTCGCTGGCGCTGGGGCGATGATTCCCGATCTCTGCCCCCCTCGCAATCCCTCGCTGCTACAATCAAAAAGGCCGAAACTGCGGCTATTTCAACCGTTTATCGAGCAAAATCTCCAGGCAAGAAGTTCGACTGATGACTCTGCGGCTTTTCAATACTCTTACGGGACAAATCGACCCGCTCGCGCCCTCCGATGGCGAGGCGCTGCGCATGTACGCATGCGGCCCCACGGTCTATGACTACGGCCACATCGGCAACTTCCGCACCTTTCTGCAAGTGGACGTGCTGCGGCGCTTTCTCAAGCTGACGGGCACCAAGGTTCGCCACGTGATGAACATTACCGACGTGGACGACCGCATCATCCAAAACGCTGCGGCGGCAGGCATCTCGATTGGTGATTATTCCGCACGCTATCAGCAGGCCTTTTTTGAGGATATGAATACGCTGGGCGTCGAGCGCCCGGAAATTATTGCTCGCGCCACGGAGAACATTCCGCGCATGGTGCAGTTGGTCCAGCAGCTTGCAGCGGCGGGGGCGGCTTACCAGGCGGAAGACGGAAGCTGGTACTTCAGGCTCGCGGTCTTTCCGGAATACGGCAAGCTAAGCAAAAAAGATTTGTCCGGAATGGAAGACGGCGCGCGCGTCGATCTGGACGAATACGAGAAGGATTCGGCGCGGGATTTTGCTTTGTGGAAAGCTGCCAAGCCCGGCGAAACTTCATGGGATACGGCAATTGGCCGCGGGCGGCCGGGATGGCATCTGGAGTGCTCGGCCATGGCCATGGAATTTCTTGGCGAGAGCTTCGACCTGCACGCTGGCGGCGAAGACCTGATGTTCCCGCATCACGAAAACGAAATTGCGCAGAGCGAGAGCGTCACGCACAAGCCGTTTGCCCGCCACTGGATGCACGTGCGATTTCTGTTGGTGGACGGGCGCAAAATGTCCAAGAGCGAGGGCAATTTTTATACGCTGCGCGACCTGCTGCTCAAGGGCTACAAGGCGTCGGCGATTCGCCTCGCGCTGATTTCGGTGCCCTATCGGCATCAGTTCAACTTCACCTTCGACGGACTGATAGAAGCCACCAGCGCCATCGAGCGGCTGCGGACATTTCGCCAGCGGCTGGCGGGCGGCAGCTTCGCGCCCGGCGAGAATTCCGCGCTGCAAGAGGCGGCGAAGAATGCGCAGGCGGATTACATCGCCGCGCTGGCAAACGATTTGAACACCGCCGAGGCGCGCGCGCCAATCTTCGATCTTCTGCGCGCGGCAAATACGGCGATGGATCAGGGCCAATTGCAAGCTGGTGATCGCGATGCGATTCTGGCCGTCCTCGCAAGTTTTGACGCGGTCTTTTGTGTGCTCGAAGATCGCGACGCCGATGCGACACGCCGCGCCTTGGAATGGGCCGAGCGAGAAGGACGGCTCGATGATGTTGCTCCCGAGTTGCTTGTGCGCCAGGGACTGACGGATGAGGCCATTGACGCGCTGGTGGCCGAGCGCACGCAAGCCAAAAAACAGCGCAACTTTGCCCGCGCCGACCAGATCCGCAACGAGCTGGCGGAAAAAGGCGTAGTGCTGGAAGACTCAAAAGACGGCGTGCGCTGGAAGCGAAAATAATTCCCAATAACATTCAAAATGAGGAGCGTCACCCCATGGAACCCAACGAAGCACAGGAGTTGCAGGAGCACGCCGAGCACGCCGGACACGAACAGACGATGAGGCCTGTGGCATTGACGATGACCATTCTGGCCGTGTTAGTCGCCGTGGTCACAGTGCTGGGCCATCGTACCCACACCGACGCCATCCTGAACCAAACGAAAGCCGCCGTCGAGCAAAACAAGGCCGCGGACGAATGGGCCTTTTACCAGGCCCATAAAATTCGCGCCAACGACACTGATCTGGTCTCCGACCTGATGGGCGTGGTGGCGATTGCCAACAAGGATGAGGCGAAGAAGAAGGCCAAGGGTTACGCTGACCACCAACAGAAGTGGGCCACGGAGCTCAAAGAGAGCGAAGACAGGGCCCACGAGAAGGAAAAGAAGGTAAGTGAATACGAGGAAAAAGTGGAAAAGGCTGAAGTCCGCGCCGACCGCTTCGACCTGGGCGAGGTGCTGCTCGAGATTGGCCTCGTGATTACTTCCATTACGCTCCTGACCCGCCAGCGCGCTTACTGGATCGCGGGGCTGTGCTTCTCGGCTGCCGGAATCGCCGCTGCTGTTTTGGGTTTGATGCTCAGCTAGATTTGTAGCTATCGGTCCATTTAAGCTCGACGAGGACGCATGACCTTTGTGGCGGGATTCCTTGAATCCGCTATGATTCCTGCCGCGCTCTTCCGGCCCCGTATTCCGCACCTGATATCTCACAGCCAACTGATTCCGCTGTACAATTCCAAAAGGCGCCAAAAAGCCAGCTTCGCATCGGAAGCTGGCTTCGCGCGTCTAATACTCAGGTGTCCCAATGACCGCATCCCGCGAAAAGACCGAAACGCGCAAACTGCCCATGATGCCCATTCGGGACATGGTGATTTTTCCCTACATGATGACGCCCTTCGTTGTGGGGCGCGAATCCAGCGTGCGCGCGCTTGAAGAGGCGCTCACCGGCGACCGCAAGATTTTTCTCGCCACGCAGCACGATGCCTCCATTGACGAGCCCAAAGCCAAGGAAATTTATCAGGTCGGGTCCATCTGCAATATCGTACAGAGCGTCAAAATGCCCGACGGCAACATCAAAGTTTTGGTCGAAGGCGTAGAGCGCGCCAAGTCCGTCGAGATCAACGACAAGGACGGTTTCTTTGTAGCTACGGTGCGCCTCGGCAAAAGCGATTTTGAAATGACTCCAGCGGTCGAGCAGCTCATGACGCGCGTCACCGGACTTTTCGAGCAGTACGTGAAGCTGCAACAGTCGCTGAATTACGAAACCATCATCGCGACAGTGCGCATGGATGAGCCGTCCAAGCTGAGCGACACCATCGCCGCCAACCTGCAACTGGGCGTGGAAGAAAAACAGGAACTGCTGGGCCTCTTCGATCCGGCCACGCGCCTGGCGCGCATCGCCGACGTGCTCGACATTGAGATCGAAAAACTCGACCTCGACCGCAACATTCAGTCGCGCGTGAAGCGGCAGATGGAGCGCGCGCAAAAAGAGTATTACCTGAACGAAAAGATCAAGGCCATACAGAAGGAATTGGGCCGCGGCGAGAAAAGCGAGTTCGACGAGCTGCGCAAGAAAATCGAATCCGCCGGAATGCCCAAAGATGTGCTCGACAAGGCCATCCAGGAGCTGAAGAAGCTGGAAGCCATGCCGCCCATGTCGGCCGAATCAACCGTGAGCCCCAATTACATCGACTGGCTGCTGGCGGTGCCGTGGAAGAAGCGCTCAAAAGAGACGCGCTCCATCGACTACGCGGAGAAGGTGCTGAACACAGACCACTACGGCCTCGAAAAAATCAAGGATCGCATTCTGGAATTTCTGGCGGTGCGCCAATTGGTCAAGAATCCCAAGGGTTCGATTCTCTGTTTCTCGGGACCGCCGGGGGTGGGCAAGACCTCGCTGGGCATGTCGATTGCAAAAGCGACTGGCCGCAAGTTCGTGCGGCTTTCTCTCGGCGGAATTCGCGACGAGGCTGAGATCCGCGGCCATCGCCGCACATACATCGGCGCGTTGCCGGGGCAGATCATTCAGCACATGAAGCGAGCAGGAACGAAGAATCCCGTTTTCCTTCTTGACGAAGTGGACAAGATGGCCTCGGACTTCCGCGGCGACCCGGCCTCGGCGCTGCTTGAAGTGCTGGACCCGGAACAGAACTCCACCTTTCAAGACCACTATCTTGACGTGGATTACGACCTCTCGCAGGTGCTGTTTGTGGCCACGGCCAACGTGATGCACACCGTTCCGGCCGCCTTGCAGGACCGCATGGAAGTTCTTCGCCTGCAAGGCTACACTGAGCAGGAAAAGCTGGAGATTGCGCGGCAATATCTGGTGAAAAAGCAGCGCACGCAGACCGGCCTGAGCGAGAAAAACCTAGTCTTCAAGGACGACGCTATTGTCGAAATCATTCGCAACTATACGCGCGAAGCCGGCGTGCGAAATCTGGAGCGGGAGATAGGCAACATCTGCCGCAAGGTGGCGCGCCGCGTGGTGAAGTCCGGCGCAAAGCACAAGGAAGAGATCGCGGCCGCCAACATCAGCGAGTTTCTGGGCGTGGCCAAATTCCGCGACTCCGAAGTGCATGAAAAGAGCGAAGTCGGCCTGGTCACCGGGCTGGCATGGACAGAGGTGGGCGGCAGCATTCTCACCACTGAGGTGCAGGTGCTCGACGGCAAGGGCAAGCTCACCATCACCGGCCAATTGGGCGACGTGATGCAGGAGTCGGCGCAGGCCGCGCTCAGCTACATCCGCGGACGCGCACAGGCGCTTGGCCTCAGCCGCGAGTTCTATCGCAGCATCGACGTACATCTGCACGTGCCCGAAGGCGCGATTCCCAAGGATGGACCGTCTGCCGGCATCACCATGGCTACTGCCATTGCCAGCGCGCTGGCGAAGATTCCCGTGCGGCGCGACATCGCTATGACCGGCGAAATCACGCTGCGCGGCAAGGTGCTGGCCATCGGCGGATTAAAAGAAAAGCTGCTCGCCGCGCTGCGTGCCGGAATCTTTGAAGTGATTTTGCCCCGCGCCAACGAGAAGGACATCGCCGAGTTGCCCGACAACATCAAGAACTCCATGAAGCTTTACTTCGTTGATCAGATGGACGAGGTGCTTGCGCTTGCGCTCGAAGGGCCGCTGCCCGCGGCCCTGCCAATCGCGGCCGATGTGCTCACAGCCGTACCGGCCGGCGAGCACGCGACGAGTCTGCCCGCGCCACAGTAAATGCCTGTACGAAAGGCACGTCGATGTTCGAACGGTACACAGAGCAAGCAAGACGTGCGATCTTTTTTGCACGCTATGAAGCCGTCTTTCAACCTGCCAAAAAAATCTCGACCTCACATATCCTTATAGGCCTTACACGAGACGCAGGCTCAAGAGCGGATGCCGTTGGTTCGCTCCATAAGAACGTCGTCCAGCTCCGGTCAGAGCTTGGGATTCCGTACCCAGTAAGCGATCCAGTACTGCTAGCCAGCGAGCAAAAAATTCCGCTGAACGACAACTCTAAGAAGGTTCTCGCTTATACAGCCCAAGAAGCGAAGTTTGATGATGAATATTGGATTGACACGGACCATTTACTGCGAGGCTTGTTGAGATTTCCCAGCGAAGCTTCTGACGCACTGCAATCTATTTCTCTCGACCTTGCCAAGCTCCGCGAAGCGTCCAAACTCCATCGAAAGAAGTTTCCCGCGAAGAAAACTCTTTATTTTCGGCTTTTTGGAAGACCATATAAAGCTCATAGAGTAACAATTGCGAAGTGGATTGTAGCGTTGATGGTTTGCGTGTTAACGGCACTCCTGATACGCTTGCTCAACTGACCCAGCCCGGCCCGGTCGGATCTACAGCTGATCGCAAATTTCGCGGAAGTCCCACGCGCCCGATTTGTCTGCGACCCACTCGGCTGCACGCACGGCGCCCAGTGCAAAGCCCCGGCGGCTGAGGGCGTCGTGGCGAATTTCAAGCGTATCAACCTCGCTGGATGCGGTTACAACGTGTTCGCCCTTGGCGTCGCCAACGCGGCAAGATTCAATCTTGACTTCGATACCCGGTCGAGCCGCTTGAATGATTTCGCGCAGCGTGATGGCTGTGCCGGACGGAGCGTCAAGCTTGGAGACGTGGTGAGTTTCGCTGATGGAGAAGCTGTACCCATCGAGTTTTGCGAGGTCGGCAGTGAGGCGGAAGAGCTTCTGCACGCCCATGGAAAAATTGGTGCCGTATAAAAGCGCGCCATTCTTCTGCGTCAGGGCCTTCATCTCGTCGAGGTGCGCGTACCAGCCAGTGGTGCCGACTACGATGCGCCCGCCCAGAGCCAGCACGGCGCGTATGTTTTCGACGGCGGCCTCGGGAGCTGTGAAGTCAATCACCGCATCCACGCCGGCGAGATTGTTGGCTGTGAGTGCCGAAGCGTGGCTGTTTTCATTGATGTCCAGCGCGCGAACGGCGTGGCCGCGCTCGCGCGCGACTTCTGCAACCAGGCTCCCGGTTTTTCCTTTGCCTAAAATTAAAAATCGCATGATGACCTCACCGTGAATTCTGCGGCAACTTGGATATTAAATGATGGCCTCGGTGTAGTTTCGGTTGCCGCGGCGTTATCCTGTGGACAACCTATGTCCGACGCAAAAGCACGAAATAAAACGTTCTCTGCCGTAGCGCGTCACCGCAAGCGCCGCTGGCTGCGCGCTCTCCTCTGGTGCGTGGCAGGGCTGATAGCTCTGATTCTAGCGGCCGCGGGCACAGGCGTGCTGTGGCTGCGCTCGGTGACCATGGCCGCGTTGCCGGTGCTGGATGGAGACCTGCATCTTGCCGGGCTCTCCGCGCCGGTGATCGTCCGCCGCGATGCCCACGGCGTGCCCCACATTGAGGCTTCGGGTGAGGATGACCTCTTTATGGCGCAGGGCTATGTGACCGCGCAGGACCGCCTTTGGCAGATGGACGCCTCGCGCCGCAACGCCAACGGCGACCTGGCGGAGATCCTGGGCTCCTCGATGCTCATGCACGACAAAACGCAGCGCGTTCTTCAATTGCGAAATACGGCGCGGCGCATCTATGCGAATCTGCCCCCGGCTGACCGCGCCCGCCTCGACGCCTACGCACGCGGCGTGAACCTGTTCATTGCCCAACACCAGGACTCGCTGCCGCCGGAATTCGAACTGCTCCACTATCGCCCGCAGCCGTGGAGCGGCGAGGACTCGCTAAGCATCGGCCTGATGATGGTTGAGACGCTGGACTTGCGCGCAAAGACGAAGCTTTCACGGGGAATTGTCTCCGCTCGGCTGAACAACCCCAAGCTGGAGGCCGATCTCTATCCGGTTGGCTCGTGGCGCGACCATCCGCCCACCGGCGAAGTGGTCGATTGGAGCCAGCCGCATCCCGCGCCCACCCCGTCCAAGGACGGCGACGAAGACGACCTCAGCCAGGCCAACGCCGCTTCGGGTGCCCCAGGTCCCGTTTTTGGGACCTGGGATACGATAAATCTCAATCCGCCCTTTGGTCTTGAGTCCCACGAAGATCCGCAAGCACTGCGTGGCCTGCTCGGCCTGCCCAGTTGCGACGACTGCACGGCTGGCTCGAACAACTGGGTCATCTCCGGCAAGCATACAGCCAGCGGCAAACCGCTGCTCTCCAACGATATGCATCTTGACCTGACCGAGCCGAACATCTGGTACATGGCCGATCTAAAAGCCGATGGCGCAAACGGAGCGCCGGGCTTCCATGCTGCCGGTGTTACGCTGCCCGGGATGCCGTTCGTGATCGCCGGCCACAACGAGCACGTGGCCTGGGGATTCACCGCACTCTACGCGGACGTGATGGACCTCTACATTGAGAAGCTGGACGGCAAAGGCAACTTTCAGGACAATGACACTGACTGGAGGCCGCTCAAGATCGACCACGAGGTCATCAAAGTTCGGGGCGGCAAGGACGTTACGCTCGACGTGCAACTCACCGATGACGGCCCGCTATTGAACCCGCTCCTCACGCATGACACGCGGTCCATTGCGCTGAAGTGGACTCTCTACGACACAACGCTGAACACTCTGCCGCTTTACGAGCTGAACGTGGCGTCGAATTGGACAGAGTTTTCCGCTGCGCTCGCCACCTGGTGCTGGCCCACGCAGAATGTGGTCTACAGCGACGACCAGGGCCACATCGCTTACCATGCCATCGGCAAGGTGCCGATACCATTCCTTGGAAACGGCGTTCCCTTTGCCCACGAATATCTTGATTTGCGCCAAGGTACGAACGAGTGGGCCGACTCCAGTCTCATTCCAGGAACCTATCTCCCGTTCGACCTAATGCCGCACGCATTCGATCCTCCCTCCGGATTCCTCGCCACGGCAAATTCCCGCGTCACCTCCGACAATGCCCCGATTCGTCTCACAGACGAATGGGGCGATCCTTATCGCATCGAGCGCATCTACAAATCCCTGCAAGGCCGCGAGCATCTCACGCCCGCCGATATGCTCGCCGTCCAGACAGACATTTACAGCGAAGTTGATCAGGAACTCGGCCAGCGCTTTGCCTACGCCATCGACCACACCCCCGGCGCGGACGACCGCCTGAAAAAGGCCGCCGACCTGATGCGCTCGTGGGACGGCAGGCTTGCCACCGATTCCGCGGCAGCCTCCATCGTCACTCAAACCCGCCGCGCGCTCTGGCCGATGATTCTAGAGCCCAAGCTTGGCAAAGACGCCGGCGAGTACCACTGGTCCGAGTCCAACTTCGCCGAAGAAGAAATCATCATGCGCGCCAAAGCCGACTGGCTTCCGCCGGGCTACAAAAATTGGGACGCGCTCTTGACCGACGCCGTCCGCAAGGGCATGGAGCAGGGCAAGGCTCCAGCCGAGGTGGCTCAGTGGAGCTATGGAAACTGGCACGTGGTCGATATCGAGCACCCGCTGGCCAAATTCCTGCCCAAGATCGGCCGCATGGCCGGAACCGGCCCGCAGCCTCAAAGCGGCGATACCACCACCGTCAAGCAGGTGGGTCGAGACTTCGGCCCTTCGCAGCGCTTCACCATGGACTGGAGCAACATCGACGGCTCCACGGAGAACATCGTGCTGGGCGAGAGCGGCAACCCCTTCAGCCCGTACTTCCGCGACCAATGGAACGCGTGGTACGGCGGAACGACCTTCGCATTTCCATTCACTTCGTCCGCCGTGGCCGCCCAAACGCAACACTCGCTGCGACTGCTCCCGTAAAGCTCCGCCGCCCTCATTTATCATGACAACAATGACCGTTGACGTGAAATCGCTTCTGCAAGAGGGCGCGGCGCTGACCGATAAGGCGCTCGAAGAACTGCTGCCCAGCGTTACCACCGTGCCCGCTTCGATTCATGGAGCCATGCGCCACTCGGTTTTTGCCGGCGGCAAGCGACTGCGTCCGGTACTCGCTCAGCAAGCCGCCATCACCATCGCCGGGGCGTTACCTCCCGGAATCGCACGGCTTGGCGCGGCCCTCGAAATGCTTCACACTTACTCACTCATCCACGACGACTTGCCCGCGCTCGATAACGACGACCTGCGCCGCGGCAAGCCCACCTGCCACGTGGTCTTCGGCGAGGCCATCGCCATACTGGCCGGCGACGCGCTCCAGACTCGCGCCTTCGAAGTGCTCTCCGGGCTTGATTCGCCGCCCGCAGCTACTGTGCAAATCATCGACCTGGTTGCCAATGCTGTGGGCACCGTCGAAGGCATGATCGGCGGTCAAGTGCTGGACATCGAGAGCGAACACCTCAAGCCGACTCCGGAGCTGGTCAACGCCATCCACCGTGCCAAGACCGGCGCGCTGATTCGGGTAAGCGTGGTAGCCGGCGGCGTATACGCCGGAGGCACTGCGGAGGATGTGGCCCGGCTGACTGTTTTCGGCTCGAAGGCCGGACTTGCCTTTCAGATTGTGGACGATGTGCTGGATTTGACCGTGGATTCGGCGCATTTGGGCAAAACAGCAGGCAAGGATGAAGCCACGGAAAAAGCTACCTGGCCCGCCGTTTATGGCATCGAACAGAGCCAGCGCGATGCAGCTCGGCTGATTGAAGAGGCCTTTGCCGCTCTGGAACCCTACGGCAGCCGCGCCGATGGCCTCAAAGCCGTCGCCCGCTACTTGGTCGAGCGGAAGAACTAGGGTTGCCAAAAGTTGCAGCGTGGGCATTGATCGGCCCCAAGAAGAGGAGACTCGCAAGATGAGCCAGAACGCGCAAACCACCCTTGCTGCAAATGCAGGGACAGTCCAACTCGGAGACCGCACCATCAATCGCCTTGGTTTCGGCGCCATGCGCATCACCGGCAAAGGCGTCTGGGGACCGCCGGCGGATCGCAATGCGGCTTTGGAGACGCTGAGGCGCGTGGTGGAACTTGGGGTCAACTTCATTGATACGGCGGACTCATACGGCCCATACGTCTCTGAGGAGCTGATCGCCGAGGCGCTGGCGCCCTATCCGGCAGGTCTGGTGATCGGCACTAAAGCCGGATGGGAGCGTGTCGGCCCCGGGCAGTGGATCCATAACGCTAGCCCAAAGCACTTGCAGGAAGCGGTGGAGGGCAGCCTGAAAAGACTGCGACTGCATCAGATCGACCTCCTCCAGCTGCACATCCCCGATCCCGCGGTTTCGTTTGATGCTTCGATGGAAACGCTGGCCCGGCTGCGCGAACAGGGAAAGATTCGCCACCTCGGCCTATCGAATGTGACCCTGGAGCACGTGGAGCGGGCGCGCAAAATTGTGCCGATTGTCTCCGTGCAGAACCGGTACAGCTTTGCCGACCGCGAGTGGGATTTTTTGTTGAACCACTGCGAACAGAAGGGAATTGCATTCATTCCCTGGGCGCCGCTGGGACAGAATCGGCAGGGAAATGAAGTTTTGGCAAGGGCGGCCAAAGAACTCGGCTGGACACCGCTACAGGTAGCCCTGGCGTGGCTGCTCAGGCGCTCCCGTGTCATGCTCCCAATTCCCGGAACCTCTTCAGCCGCTCACGCCGAAGAAAACATACGAGCGGCGGGGCTCAAGTTGCCCGATGCGTGGTTCAATGAACTATCAGAAGTGAATCCGCCGCCAGCAAGCCTCCGATAAGGCAGATGCAGGGCTGATGTCCGCTTGGCTCTACCGCGCCAGAGCACGCCGCAAAGCCTCGCGCTTGGCGGCCACATCTTCCACGGTGGATTGCACCCGGTTCAGAACCTGCTGCACCTGGTCGATATAGCCCGGCAGCGCATTCCACCAGGAGTGCACAGTCTCCTTCTGGTCTAGGATGGCAAGGGCTGTGCCCGATGCAGCGGCCACCATCCCCGCGCGCCGTTCGCCCGCCAGCAGCAGCAAACCAGCCGTTACCAGGGTCCCGCCGGCAGCAAATCCTATCCAGTTCATGGTTTCGGATTCCACGGCGTCCGGTGGCATTGCAGCATCATTTCCTGGCTTGGAAAGCGGAACAATCACCATCTTCTCTCCTTCCGTCCCGGACTGCGGTCACAAGGATCGGTGCATCCAGTATCGCTCTAAATTGCCTGCTGTGCGCAACCTGCCAAAAGCCTTCCGCCCACGCAGAATTACCTTTAACGGAGCGCCTTCAGTCCAGGTCAAAATCGCGCAGGGGCTTGCCGTCTGGCGCGTCCTTGGCCTTGCGCAGAGCCTCGGCAAACTTCTTCTCAAAGAGGTCTTCCTTGTTCTTTTCCGCCTCCACCGACTGGCGGAAAATTGATTCCTTGCGCTCATCCTGCTCGCGCATGGCCTGGGCTGCCGTCTCCAGGTCCTCGAACATCCGCTTGCGCGGCGCAGGAGTATGGCTCACCACCAGCCCCGTGGCCGCATCGATCTTGAGCATCGCCCCGCAATCCGGGCACGCAACCTCGAATATCTTTTCCTTCGTCTTGGCCATTTTCTTTCCTGCAAAATTGTAAGCGTTTCAGGCCCCTCTTGCACAGACCGGAATTGAGCGTACACCAATGTACGCCATAAAATGTACGTTATGTTACACTCATTCCATGGAAGTTACCATCACCCAGTTTCGTCGAGACCTCTTCTCGCTCGTCAATCAGGCGCTTGAGGGTGGCGAGGTCTGGGTCACACACAAGGGTCGCCGCCTCAAAATCGTCCCGGAGGGCAAGCCCGTCAATCGTCTCAGCCGGATTACGTCCATGGAGGTCATGGTCGATCCGAAATCCGACATAAATGATCCCGCCGCAAAGGGCGAGATGCGGGCCGAGATGGAAAAAGGGTGGGAATTCGACTGGGAGAAGCTTTGATTGCCTATCTGGACACCCACGTAGTCCTCTGGCTGGCCGCGGGCAAGGTCGATCGTTTGAGTTCCGTAGGAAGAAATCTAGTCGACAAGGCGGAGTTACTGTTGTCTGCCACCGCTTTCCTAGAACTCGAGTACCTCTACGAACTCGGACAAACCAAGTTTCCCGCTCGGGATCTAATGAAAAAAGTCAGCCATGAAACCAACCTGAGCTTCTGCGATCTCCCCTTTGTCGCCATTGCTAACGCCGCCCTCGACGAGAAATGGACCCACGATCCTTTCGACCGTCTCATCGTCGCCAACGCCAAAGTCAATGGCCTCGCCTGGCTCATCTCCGCCGACGAAGAGATCGCCCGGCACTACCCGCGAACGGTCTGGTAAAGCTGGCATGCGGGTGTCACTTTAATCGGGTGCCCCATCCATTCGCGCTCTTTGCGAATGGGTGGGATCCCACGAATTCCAGGTAGAGATTGAGATATGGGTGCCCATCTTCGCAGCTGAGCCTTTTATAGTCTCCTGCGCGCCCTTACTCAATCACCACGCGAATATCGAACTGCTCGTCATCCGGCGTTGGCTTCTCCCATGAGCGAACGTAGTGCATCCGCAGAACCCCGCCCCCGCCGTGCTTTGGCTCAAACCGAAAAACCTGGAAGACAGGCCGGCCTTCGCCGGGCTCCGTGACGTCAGTCTGTGTCTGGTGTGCCAGTTTCAGTAGCAGCGTCGATTCCTTCTCCACGTACCACATGAATCCCGTCGACGGATTCGATTTCAGGCTCACTTCGAGCGTGTCGCCGAGCCTGAGACGAACCACGCCGCCCTTGTCCGCGTCAGTGACAGCCTTGGTAGCCGCAAAGGCTGTATACGGAAAGCAGACGATAGCCGCTAAAGCCAGCAGAAAAGTTGATAGAACGGAAACAGTCGGCCGAATAGATCGAGCAGTCAGCATAACAAGTTCCTTTCGCGCAGTTAAGAGCGGCTTCGCGCTTGTTCCCTGCGCATCCCAAAACATATACCGTTTCTGAGAGCGCCGCAAATAAATCTCTTCGATTTGCCGCCAATGCTGAACGGCCCTGCTCGCATGGGCAGGGCCGTTCAGATCGAAGCAAAATCAATAAAGCAGCCGTCAACCCTTCTCCGAAGCCGACGCAATCTTGGCTTCTGCTTCGTGGATGACGCGAAGAGATTCAGTGTATGCCGCTTCGCTATCCCCGGCCTCGTTCCACTCCTTGTGGCCGCGGGCAAGTTGTTCTTGTGCGCGCGCCACGTCGATCTCCTCAGGCTTCAGAGCGTCACTGGCCAAGATCGTCACGCGGTCGCCCAGCACCTCGGCAAAGCCCCAACTGACGTTCCAGCGCAGCGAACCTTCCGCGCCGGCTGCCTCGACATCCGCCCCGCTCCCGCCATGCACAATCACATCGCCGGCTCCCAGTTCAGCCACCAGCGGCGCGTGCCCGTAGAGCACCTCCATGTACCCGTTTTTGGCGGGCAGATCCACCGACGCAGCCGGGTGATCGAAGAGGGTGCGCTCGGGAGTGACCAGCCGTACGCGCAGTTGATTTGTTTCCTCAGCCATGAAAATCCTTTCAGGATTTAGGGACTAGTCCCTGGTCCCTAGTCCCTCAGTCCCTAGACCGACGCCTTCAGCTTCTCTGCCGTGTCCAGTACCTCTTCAATCGCGCCCTTCATGTAGAAGGCCTGCTCGGGGATATCGTCGTACTTGCCCGAGATGATCTCCTTGAAGCTGCGCACCGTATCGGCAACCTTCACATACGCTCCCGGAATCCCCGTGAACTGCTCGGCCACGTGGAACGGCTGCGAAAGGAACTTCTGCACCTTGCGGGCGCGCGCCACGGTGAGCTTGTCCTCTTCTGAAAGCTCGTCGATGCCCAGAATGGCGATGATGTCCTGCAAATCCTTGTAGCGTTGCAGAATGCGCTTCACGCCCTGCGCCACATCGTAGTGCTCCTGGCCCACGATGCGCGCGCTCAAGATGCGCGAGGTCGAGGCCAGCGGATCGACTGCCGGATAAATTCCCAGCTCCGACAGCGGCCTGCTCAGTACCGTGGTCGCGTCCAGGTGAGCGAATGTCGTGGCCGGCGCCGGATCGGTCAAATCGTCAGCCGGCACATAAACCGCCTGCACTGAAGTGACAGACCCCTTGCTGGTCGAGGTGATCCTCTCCTGCAGTTCGCCCATCTCGGTGGCGAGATTCGGCTGGTAGCCCACGGCAGACGGCATGCGGCCCAGCAACGTGGAAACTTCCGAGCCTGCCTGCGTAAAGCGGAAGATGTTGTCAATAAACAGCAGCGTGTCAGAGCCTTCCACATCGCGGAAGTACTCGGCCACGGTCAGCGCGCTCAGAGCCACCCTCAGGCGCGCTCCGGGCGGCTCGGTCATCTGCCCGTACACCAGCGCACATTTCGAATTGGCAAAGTCGCCCGGCTTGATCACGCCCGACTCGCTCATCTCGGTCCACAGATCGTTGCCCTCGCGCGTGCGTTCGCCAACGCCGCCAAAGACGGAGTAGCCGCCGTGATTCTTGGCCACGTTGTTGATCAGTTCCATGATGACGACCGTCTTGCCCACGCCGGCGCCGCCGAAGAGGCCAATCTTGCCGCCCTTGAGGAATGGCTGAATCAGGTCGATGACCTTGATGCCCGTCTCGAACATCTCCTCGTGGGTGCTCTGCTCGTCAAACAGCGGCGCGGGCCGGTGTATAGGCATGCGCGTCTTTTCGCCGATGGGGCCGAGATTGTCCACCGGCTCGCCGATGACGTTAATCACGCGGCCCAGCGTCTCTTTGCCCACAGGCATGCTGATGGGAGCGCCCAGGTCAATGGCCTTCATGCCGCGAACCATGCCGTCTGTGGCTTCCATCGCAACCGTGCGCACGCGTCCCTCGCCCAGGTGCTGCTGGACTTCGAGAATCACGCTGATGGGCGTGGGAACTTTGAATCCCTCGCTGGTAACGCGCAGCGCCTGATAAATGGGCGGCATCGTCGCTTCTTCAAACTGCACGTCCACCGCGGGACCGGAGACCTTGATTACCTTGCCGATATTCTCTGCCATTTTTTCTACCTTTTCGATTACTGAACTTTGGGTGCCCCACCCTCGCCGCATCTTTGTTTCTGCGGCTACGGTGGGATGCCACGAACCTATTGCGCCGCAGCGCCGGAAACAATCTCGATGATCTCCTTGGTGATGGCCGCCTGGCGCGCGCGATTCATGGTCAGCGTGAGCGAGTCGATCACGTCGCTGGCGTTGTTGCTGGCCGAATCCATCGCCGTCATGCGGGCAGCATTCTCCGCCGCCACCGACTCCAGCATGGCCTGAAAAAGCTGCAGGATCACATACCGCGGCAACATGCCCCGGAAGATCTCTTCCGCCGGCTGCTCGTAAATGTAATCGACGTTGGCGGGAAACTCCTTCGCCCGGCGCTCCTCTTCCGTTTCAGGCGCCTCCTTCAAACTGATGCCGGCGCCCTTGGCTGCTTCGCCCATGCGCTCGCGCGCTTCCAGCGTGAACTCCTCCGCCAGAGTCACTTCGCGACGGCCGATCTCCTGCACCGGCAAAATGCGTTGCGCGATGACCCGTTGCGAAATCACCGACTTGAATTCGTTGAAGATCACGTAAACCG
>JBAPYY010000285.1:0-2738 GCA_049284975.1 Occallatibacter sp. | reverse complement strand
TCGCGGCCCGGTGTACAAAGACGAGGACTTTGGAATCTCCAAAATCATTCCCATCCACGGCAACATCAAGGCGGATTTCCGCGCTGAGATGTTCGATGCCTTCAACCGCCATATCTTCCTTAGGCCGAATTCCGACCTCAACAACAGCAACGTCAGCGTAGGCCAGATCGGCGGTCTGCAAAACGGACCACGAAACGTTCAGTTCCGGCTAAAAATCACTTACTAACTGACAGCCTCCGGCCCCTTTGCTTCAGTGGGCCGGAGCATCTGCAAAGCGCGGCGCTCGCAATCTGGCGCCGCGCTTCGCCGGATTTACTGGTTTTTTCGGTGTGAATTCATTCACCAGAGAAAGAGATTCCTCGTGCGTACTATCTTCATGCAGCTCGCCGCACTCGCCATTTTTCTTGTGCCGCCGCTCAATTGCCAGCAGCCTCAGGCGCTGCGCCTCGGCGGCGATTATCCGATGACTCACGATCCTTCCATCGCGCGCGAGGGAAGCACTTATTATGTCTTCGCCACCACTATGAATCCCAGCCAGGGCCAGTTCCCCATTCGCTGCTCGAACGATCTTTTGGCATGGAAGTTATGCGGCCAAGTCTTTGACAAAATTCCCGCTTGGATTCACGAGACTAGTCCCACAACCAGGGAGCTATGGGCCCCCGACATCTCCTACTTCCAAGGCAAATTTCACTTGTATTATGCCTACTCGGCGTTTGGCGTGAACACCTCAGGAATCGCTCTGGCAACCAATGAGACGCTTGACCCGAAGAGCCCCAAATACCACTGGCTTGACGAGGGCCTGGTTCTGAAATCGACCAGGGCAGACGATTTCAATGCCATCGACCCGAATATCGTCTTCGATGAGACCGGTGTGCCGTGGCTCAGCTTCGGCAGTTTCTGGGGTGGCATCAAGATGCGCCGCATAGATCCGGTCACGGGCAAGACCTCGTCCTTGGATGCAAAGCTATACTCGCTGGCCGCACGAGCGATGCCAGCTCTTCCAGACCCGCCAAAGCCCGGCTTGCCGGCGGACTGGCAGGCCATCGAGGCGCCGTTCATCGTCCATCATGGAAACTATTTCTATCTGTTTGTTTCGTTCGATCTCTGCTGCCGCGGCACGAACAGCAGTTATCGCACCATGGTCGGACGATCAAGCCATGTGACGGGCCCCTACGTGGATGAGGACGGCAAGCCGATGCTGAAGGGAGGCGGAACGCAGCTTCTTAAACCCAACAGCCGCTGGCTAGGTCCCGGCGGTGAGTCGGTGCTGCTGCGCCCTGAGGGTGACATCATCGTCTTCCATGCCTACGACGCCATCACTGGAAAGCCGGCATTGCAAATTTCAACCCTGACTTGGACGAACGGCTGGCCTCATGCGACGCTGGGAACCATGGGGGAATCGAAGTAACCGCTGTGAATGAGGTAAAAACTTGGTTCTGGGATTTTTGTTTGCACTTGAATGGAAAACGCGCGAAGGTTTTGTCCAGCCAGCCTGGACGGGAAATGAGAAGAGCATGTTGAGGGGAAATAAATCGATTCGAGCAATCAGTCGCCAACGGCAAATCTGGTTGGGAGCTGTACTAACTGCTGCAACCATTCTGACGGGCTGCGGTGGTGGCGGCGGTACCAGCTGCGGTAGTTGCACGATAACCACCACCGACATGGGCACGTTGACCACGATGGGCGATACATACACTTACACGTTCAAGAATGCCGCCAGCAGCCTGGTTCTGGGCATCAGCGGGCAGTTGCAAACTGCCGGCACCAACGTGGTGCAGGAATCGTCAAGCACAACCACAAATGATATTTATTGGCACTTCATGCCCATGGGACTCGATCAATATAACGTCGAGAATATGCTCACGCACCAGGTTCTTGGCATTCTGAACGCATCCACTTCCGCCGGGGCGCAGGCGCTGCAATACTCCGACAACGGCACACCCGACCATCTCTGGGCGTTCTACCTGCTCAGCGACGGCAACTACCTTATCAAGAACGTAAACAGCGGTTACTACTTACAGGACGACGGCTCTGGCACAACGTCTTCGGCGACCATCGATCAGGGAGCGCGCTCGGTGAATGTGACTGGATGCACCTGTCAGGAGTGGGTCATCAGCAGCAGCGGCACTGCGGCCTATACAGCCCCTCTTACCGTCAGCGGCACCGGCATCTACGTTCACGACCCATACATGCTTCAAGATCCCGCAACCCATTACTACTGGCTCTACGGAACGCATCAGACGCTCGCCTATTCGACCAATGGAACAACCTTCACTTATGTAACTCAAACCGCCGAGCCAGCCGGAAGCACCGCGTCCTGCACTGCGGCGCAAGGCACTTACTGGCTCACCACTCCGGGTGAAGGCTATTGCCCCATCATCGGTCCGGACTTCGCTTCATGGACTGGATTGCAAACACCGCTCGCATATAACAATGCGCATAACACCGATGTCTGGGCGCCCGATGTGTTATATGACAGCGGCTCCAGTACCTATTACCAGTACTACGCAATCCCCTACGATCCTTCAACGGGAGCCGAGGCGGTCATCGGGCTTGCAACCAGCTCCACTCCCTACGGGCCGTGGACGGACAAGGGCTATGTTGTTTCTTCCTGGACGAACGGCACCAACACGCCGCCAACCAACAGTGCCTGGAACTTCGTTAATACCACCACCTGGAACGCCATTGATCCCTCACCGTTTATCGACGCTAATGGAAACTGGTGGCTGGTCTTCGGA
>JBAPYY010000284.1:0-3246 GCA_049284975.1 Occallatibacter sp. | reverse complement strand
CCAATGGTAATGCCATTCATTCGTCCAAATACCGGGTCTGTACCGAGAAACGGAGATAGCATAGCGTGAATTTCTTCCGGATTCTTAAACAACTCCCAAGTCCGGATGATAGCGTCGGGCATCAACGCGTTGCACAGCCCGCGCTCAATCTCGCCAACAAATGTGCCCGGATAGCACTCCACCGAAATCACGCCGCCCCGCTCCGGCAGCCTGGAGACCAGTGCACTGCCAATCTCCGTCCATCCCTTGGCGCAATCCCGCTCATCTCCTGCTTCAATCGAGGGAAACTTATCGTAATTAGATTGTCTTGTCATTCATATCCTCCAACAAAAGCGGAATCGCTCCAAACAAAGCTGCGTCATTGCCCAGCGTGGCCGCGCGCGTCTGTGCTTTTCCCCACGACGTGCATGCGTGTTGATCCAGATGTTTCTGTATTGCCGGCAAAAACGCCCGCGAGCTTTTCATCACACCGCCTCCAATAACCACAATCTCCGGATCGTAGGCGTGTACCAGTGCCACTGCGTTTGCCGCCCATGCATCGAGGCAATGTTGCCGGACCTCGGTGGCTACAAGGTCGCCCACTTCTGCTTGTGCGAAAAGTCTCTCGAAATTCAACGGCTCGCCGTTTGCAAGCGTGCTGGTGCTGAAACCGGGCCATGTGCGAATCAACTCCGGCAGCGCCCATCCGCCCGCCTCCGCCTCTGCGCATCCAATGTTTCCGCAGGTGCACAACCTGCCGTGAAAGTTGATGGGCAAGTGGCCGCCAAGGCATCCCGCTTGAAAATGAACTCCACGCAGCAGGCGGCCGCGAATCATGGCGGCGCTCCCGATGCCCGTGCCCAGAGTCATCATCACCGCATCGTCCACTCCTTTCGCGCTGCCCGCGTGGTGCTCGCCCAGCAGCGCCATTCGCGCATCGTTCTCAATGCACAGCGGAATGCCAAAAGTTTTCAAACTCCACTGCGGCAGATCAAGATGAACCGCATCCTCATACTTCTTGAAAGTGGTGCGCACCTTACCCGTGCGCGCATCCACAATTCCCGGAAACCCCATCGCCAGACCGGCGCAATCCGCGGGCCGCAATTTCGCTTGTTCGAGCAGTGAATGTAATGCCTGCGCAATTGTTCCGAGCAGCGACTTGAGGCCGCGCGCTCCCGACGAAGGCACTGTGGTGCTCGCAAGCAGACGCTCGTCCTCGACCAGGCCGCAGCCAATATGCGTTCCGCCCATGTCAAGAGACAGCGCTCTAATACTTGTGGGTCCCAAGCACCCTCCTTTCCACAAAAGACACCATGCTAAGCCAGCGCCTGGCTGGCCGTGGCCAAAATGAAGATGGCGAGAATCAACACAGCCACGCCCGCCAACTGAACCGCGAGTGGCCTGCGCCCACTCTGCTTCCACTCCCCGGTTGCGATGCCCAGCAAACTTGCCGCAATCACAATCAGAGACATGAAGAGTGGCCAGCCCAGCACTGCGCCTAAGGGCCCCAGTTGAACGACCGATGCGCCATACAGCAGCGTGCTGCCAAACCAGAAGGCCGCCATCACAAATGCAAGCATCCAGTGATTCAAGCCGCCGCGCGCAAAATTATTTCCGCTTGAATTTTTCCGCAGCAGATAGAAACAATAGGCCAGGTTGGGAATTGCTCCGGCAGCCATCAGCGGGAGCCACACCGCGTTGGCGGCGCTGGTCGCGCTGGCGCCATGCTGTGCGGCCACACCAATCAGCGGAGCGCCAAAGGCAAGGCCGAAGTTCACAAACGAAGCTCCGCATCCGCAGATAATGGCCAACACCAGGCCGGCGGTCGCATTACCATGACCTTTGCCCACGGCTGCGGGTTTTGCTCTCTCGCGCAATCTGCCGGCCACGGCGCAGATCGCCACGCCCACGAGAACCGCTGCAATGCCAAGCAACAATATATGTCCCGCGGGAGTGTCGAGTTTGTCCCGATGCAGGCGCAGCATGGGAATCAATGCGCCCACTGCGGCAGACGTGCCCAGCACCAGAGAAAACGTCAGAGCAATTCCAATATCGTCCACGGCGATGCCGAAAAATACCTGCGCCAGTCCCCAGCCCGCTCCAAAAGCCATTACGCACAGCACCTGCGTGAGGCCAGAGACGCGATATACCGCAGCCAGTTCGGGCACAGTGCTGAGCGTCACCACTGCCGGCAACAGCAGCAGGGCAAAGACACTCCACGCCAGCCATGTGTTCTCCCACGCCCAACGGCGAGTAAATTTCATGGGTAGCGTAAAGCTCGCATTTGTCAAGCCTGCGATCGTAAGTAGCAGAAATCCGAATTCGGTATGATTCATCTCTTGAGCGTCCTTGCTTTTCCGCCTTGCGTTCCCCGCCGGGTAAAACAGTCATTGCGTGTCGTGATCCGAAACAGATTTACCCGCTCCCACCGGCCTTGGAACAAAGCCGAGTATGCCGTTCGTGCCGATACGTGTGGGGACTTTGCGCAAATTGAATCCTCTGTATGTATACGTTCATTCATAAGCTCGTGTCAATACAAAATGTTCGTTTTTATCTAAAACGGTCATAACACAATATCTAATAATGCCAAATAGAATATAAATACAGCCGATTTGCCTTAACAACGCATATGGGGCCGTTTTATCTTCGATTGTCTTGGAATTTCTCATTTTGTACGCACTCAAACTGATCAACTCAAACGAGGGGCGAATTGGCTGGTGTTCCAGTAAAAATGAATGTTCTAACCTCGCGGTGCATTGTCGCTGTGTTGGCGCTCATCTGCTTGTTGTTTGCTCTGCCGGCCTCCGCCCAATTCGATACAGGCTCATCTCGCGCCTGGTGACAGACGCGACCGGCGCCGTCATCCCTCACAGCTCCATAACTATTACCAATACCGGGACGGGATCCAGACAACCGCAACCACAGACGAAAATGGGAATTTCGCCGCCTCCGGGTTACCCTTTGGCCATTACGTCGTTTCGGCCAGCGCGGCCAACTTTGGCAAGGCCACAACCCAGCCCTTCGTATTAAACGTCGGCGCCACAGTTCGCATTAATCTGACCCTCGCAGTCGCGGCGGCCAACGAATCTGTCAAGGTCACAGGCACGACTACAACGGTTGACGCTACATCGAGCACAGCCGGCACCACGCTCGACTCCGTCCAGGTGAGCAATCTGCCGGTCAACGGCAGAGACGTCAGCGTCTTCGATATCTGTTGAACAGCTGTGCCCCGGATGATCCCGGTCCGCTAATCGATCTGAATTTCCG
>JBAPYY010000283.1:0-2839 GCA_049284975.1 Occallatibacter sp. | reverse complement strand
CGATCACGAACGCGAACGCTCAGGTCTCGCTCATCTCCCAATCGGAAGACAAAATCATCTCCGTCACGGTGGGAGTCGGGGCATCTGGCACGGTCGGCGTGAGCGCGCTTCTTTTCGGAAACGTGATCACCTCGTCGATCGAATCCGAGATGACCGGCTCCACGGTTTACTCGGGCGGGCAGATGCAACTGAAGGCCTCCGACGATTCGTCGATCAGCTCGGTCGGGTTGAGCGTCGCGGCCTCCGGAACAGTTTCCGTCGGAGCCATCGTCGCGGCCAACGTCGTCACCAACACTGTTGCGGCCGAAATCGACGGCTCGACGGTAAATTCGGGCGGAGCTCTGGATTTGACGGCTCTCAACGATTCGACCATATACAGCTTTACGGGCGGAGTTGCGGCCAGCGGAGTGGTCGGAGTCCAGGTATCCTTTGCGGCGAACGTAATCAGCAACACCACTGAAGCGGAGATCCTGAACGACGGCGCTACGGCGTCGAATGTGACATCAGCGGGCGCACTCACCATCTCCGCCACTGACGCGTCCACCATCGACGCCCTTGCCTTCGGCGTTGCCGGAAGCGGCACAGTCGCGGTGGGCGTAGGCATGTCGGCGAACGTGATCACCAATACCATTAATGCGGGAATCGAGGGCGGCTCGACCGTCACCTCCGACTCTACGATCGGGGTTTCCGCCATTTCTGAATCCGTGATTCGCGGCATTTCTCTCGGCGTTTCGGGTTCGGGCATCGTGGCGGTCCAGGTTTCGGTGATGGGTAACGTGATCGCCAACACCGTCACGGCGGAGATATCCGGCTCGGACGTGAGCGCGGCGGGCAACATCTCCGTCGATGCAGAGGAAAAGGCGCCGGATACTTCAGTGGCTCCTCCGAACGTGGGCAACGAGCAAAGCACACTCACCAGCGACGTGCCCTCCAGCTCCGCTGCGCCCATCAACCTGGACGCAAATATTCTGGCCGTAATGGTGAGCGTCGCGGGAACGGGCATTGTCGCGGTCAACGGAGCGTTTTCCGGAAACGTGATTACCGATACGGTAGAGGCCTCCGTCGTCAACTCCACGGTTCTCGCGGGCGTGACGGGCACGAAAGGCAATTACTCGGTCAAGAATTCAAGCGCCGATGTAGACGTAACAACCAATACCAATAGCTCCATTTCGGCTCTCACGGTCGGCGTGGCCGGCTCGGGAATTGTTGCGGTCAACGTGACCGGCTTTGGCAACGCAATCGCCAACACAGTCGAGTCGATCATCGGCGATCAATCGACCATCGTTTCGGGCGGAGCATTCGACGCGTCGGCCATCGACCAGTCCGAGATCAGCTCGCTCGGCGTCAGCGTCGCCGGAACAGGCGCGGTGGCCGTTGGGGCGCTCCTCGGGGTCAACGTCATCGACAATACGATTGCGGCCGAGGTTGAGGGCTCCAACGTTCAAAGCTTCTCGACGTTTACCCTCAACGCCGAGTCGGAGTCGAGCATCCTCGGATTCACGGCTGGAATCGCGGGCGCGGGCGGTGGCGCGGGCGTACTGTCGCTTTCGGCGAACACAATCACCAATACTATCGAAGCCCTGGTTACCACAGACAACGAAATCGCGTCCACAGTGAACTCCTCGGGAGCCGCAAAGGTGACGGCAGTGGATTCCTCCACCATCGACTCGATCGCCTTCGGCGTTACGGGGAGCGGAGGGGCGTCCGTCGGAGCCGCGCTTGGCGCCAATGTCGTGGCCAACAAAACGACTGCAGAAATCAGCGGCTCGACCTTCATCGGAGGTTCGACCCTTTCGGTGAGTGGCTCGGAAAACGCAGTGATCCGTTCGCTCACCCTGGGGATCTCCGGCTCGGGTGGTTCTGCGGTGCAGGTCACTGCTGTCGGAAACGTGACTGCGGACGACGTCACAGCGGATATCGTCGGTTCGACCGTCACGTCATCGGGCGACATCTCTCTCTCGGCTACGGACGGCACGCCCACAACCATCAATTCGTTGGAGACGACATCTGACCAGGACACGCAACTGTCGTCAGACACGTCGAGCGCTCCAATCAGCCTGAGCAGTCTTTTGGACTCGACCAACATCCTTTCCATCGTGATTGGAGTGGCCGGATCGGCAAGCGAGGCCATCAACGTGGAGTTGGTCGGCAACATCATTACCGACCAGGCGAAGGCCTACATCTCAGGGTCGAAAGTGACCTCCGAGACGGGAGAGATCGACCTGAGCGGTCTTTGCACCTCTTCGATCGCCGCTCTTACGGCCGGGCTTGCCGGCTCCGGCGGGCTTTCGGTCAATGCGGCCGGATTGGGCAACATTATTTCGGATACCCTCGAAGCTTCGATCGTGAGTGGATCGACCGTGCAGGCCGACACCGGAATTAACCAAACGGCGGCGGACAGCTCGAGCATTAACTCTTTCGGACTCGGCATTTCTCTCGGAGGCACACTGGCCGGCGAGGCCATCGTCGCGGTCAACAACATCGGCAATACGCTGTCGGCCGACATCAGCGGATCGACGGTGACGAGTAGCGGATCGATTCAGCTCTCTGCTCTCTCTGAGGCCTCGGTCAACAGTTTTGTTGGCGGCGTGTCGGCCTCCGTTGCGGCGGCTGCCGGCCTTTCGTTCGCCTATAACGATATTCATAACACCGTGGACGCTTCAATTCTGAGAGGCGCCAACGTCCACTCCGATCATGACATCGATCTGACTGCGACCGACGCCTCGTCGATCGAGTCCATGGCGATCGCTGTTTCAGTTGCGGGCCTTGGCGCGGCAGGCGCGGCTGCATCCGTGAACACCGTGGCCAACGACGTGAACACGGCGATCACGAGTTCAAC
>JBAPYY010000282.1:0-8844 GCA_049284975.1 Occallatibacter sp. | reverse complement strand
CATTTGCATGTGACGATGAGCATTATCAAGCGACCGCACTTTGGAAACACAGCCTCTTGGTAGCGCAATACGCACAACTGGTGGCTGAGTCGATTGAAGGTATTTCCCCGGAAGACGCATACCTGGTTGGCTTACTTCATGAGATTCAAGCAATTCCAGCGGCTCTTGGCTGGCAAAGCGGCGACCCAGGCTCCAGTTCAACCGGTGTCTTGTTCGCAATGGATGGGGCGCTGCCACTCTTTGTCCTTGATGCCATACGCAGCGTCAATGAGTCATCTCCATCTTCTCTCTGGAAGTTGATTCTCACCGCCGCGCACGACCTCGCCGACGTATCGACGGACTGACATCATAGGGATGAAAAAGGTTTTCTTAGAGAGATTCTGATCTCCCAGGGAACGGACCCCCGCTGCGCGCAGTTTTCCATCTCATGCAGTTCTAATTGACCTCTCATCAGTAGTGTAGCGGAGTCGCAAATCGCATGTCTTTAGCTCGAAAATCGAGCAAAAGACTAAAAAACTGGACTTGGCCTCAGTTGGCCCCTCGCGTGCACATAACTTCCCCGAGGGGATACGATGAACAGTGGATATTACGCAGCCACAACTGGGCTGGCGTCCCGCACACTGGCGCTCGACACTATTGCCAACAACTTGGCGAATGTGAGCACCGCGGGCTTCCGGGCGAACCACAACGTGTTTAGCTCCATGCTGGTCACCACAGGTGACTCCCCTCTTTCAGTTCTCAACCAGGACATGAATGATTACGGCGTACTTAATGGTACGCAACTGGATACTACGCAGGGCGCTCTGGTACACACGGGAAACGAGCTTGATCTCGCAATACAAGGACCGGGGTACTTTGTAGTCAAGACTGATTCAGGTCCTGTATATACGCGCGGTGGGAACTTTCGCGTGTCGCCAAAAGGTCAGCTGATAACGGCTGCGGGCGATCTTGTCTTGGGTGATAACGGGCCTATCACGATTGTGGGTACGCCGGTCTCGATAAGTGCTGACGGAACAATTTCCACAAACGGCGCTATCTCTGGACAACTGAAACTGGTCGAGTTTCCACCTACGGCGCAAATCCAAAGTGCAGGCGGCACGTACTATACGGCACCTGTGGGTTCCGCTCTCCCCGCCACTCATTCCCAGGTATGCCAGGGCGCGCTCGAGAGCTCAAACGTGAATCCAGTCACCAGCGTAATCGAGATGATGACAGCGCAGCGCGAGGTCGAGGGCATGCGGCGCGTTCTTACGATGTTTAGTGATGAGCTCGACAAGACTGCGGCACAGGACCTGCCACGTGTCAGCTGACTAAGAGATGGATCGGTACACAGCTAATTTCGAAAGGAATCTGATATGTTTCGTGCTCTATACACGGCCGCAAGCGGGATGACGGCGCAGCAGCTGAATTTGGACAACATCGCAAACAATCTGGCGAACTCGAGCACAACAGGCTTTCAGCAGCGTCAGGTGAATTTCACTGACCTTCTCTATCAGAACCAAATCATGCCCGGCGCAGCTTCAACTCAACAGACGACTGTGACCTCGGGTTTGCAAATAGGCCTAGGAACACGGCCCTCGGAGACGGAGATCATTCAAACGCAAGGGGATTTCTCCACCACTGGCAATCCACTGGACGTGGCGATTTCAGGCGCTGGGTTCTTTCAGATTTTATTGCCCAACGGACAAATAGGCTACACACGCGACGGCTCCTTCAGCACGAATGCAGAAGGACAGGTAGTCACCGCAGATGGCAATCCGTTGCAGCCTGCGATCACGATTCCAACCGGCGCGCTAAGCATCACCATCGGCAGCGATGGAACAGTCAGCGTCACCCAGCCGGGCCAGACGGCAGCAACGCAAGTTGGCAATATTCAAACGGCTTTCTTCGTCAATCCAGGCGGATTGAACGCCGCGGGCAACAATATCTACCTGGCCACCACAGCATCCGGTCAACCTGTCATTGGGACTCCTGGCGGATCGGACGGGTTGGGAACCCTGCAGCAGGGCATGCTCGAGCAGTCGAATGTCAGCGTCGTCAACCAGTTTGTGGCCATGATTCTGGCGCAGAGGTCCTATGAGTCGAATTCCAGAGTCGTCAAGGCCGCGGATGAAATGCTGCAGCAACTGAACCAACTTGCTCAGTAATCACCTGCGCAATGAGTCGGAAGCGGCAAAGAGGAACAATGGCGACCAGATTGATACCGGTTTTGTTGATGATGGCGGCGAGCTTGCCCGGATGGGCGCAAGCCCAATCCCAGTTCCAGCGCCGCTTTTCGCTCACCGCACATCAAGTTGCTCAGGCTCTTTCTGGCAACGGAATTCAGACTATGGACGAACAGGTGCTGGTGCTCGCCAAGGTGGTTGCCACCGAACCCTCTCCTGTGCTGGATATCCTGTCAGTCGTGCCCCTCGGCGATTCGTCGCCGAGCACACACAGCCAGATGCACTCCTTGGTTAAGCTGGGGTGTCGTATGCCCGGCACCTGTCTGCCTTTCTATTCCATTGTCAGCAAACCCGCACCGCCGGTTGATGGCACACCGGTCGCGCTCGGCGTCTCGACTGTCACTGCCAGCGCGGGCTTGAAACCTGACGGCGGCATCGTGATACGGGCCGGAGCACACGCGACCCTGGTGATGGACGATGCACGGTCGCATATTCAAATCACAGTCATCAGTCTCGAAAACGGTATTGCAGGCCACAGGATTCACGTCGCAAGCCCGGACCACAAGCAGTTTTATGTTGCGGAAGTGGTCAGCGCAAACCTTGTGAGAAGGAGCTTTTAAGATGCGGCCCAAGTCCACGCACCTTCGTCGGACCGCGCTGTTTGCGCTCTTCGGCTTTTTTTCGGCATTCGCCTTCTCCCTCTCTGCGCATAAGACGGACGAAAAAGGCTCAGAGCGCCTGCGTGCGCAGTACATCACGCGACTGCAGGAGCAGTACGTCCCTGGAGCTGAGGCGCACACTGTCGGGAGCCTCTGGTCGCCCGAGAGCACTCTCGGCGACTTCTCCTCTGACTACAAGGCCCACCACCTCAACGACACCATCACAATCCAGGTTGCTGTCCAAACCACCGCTGCGCAATCCGGCACGGTTGACAGCGAGCGCAGCTTCACTAGCACTTCTTCCATTACAGGCATTCTTGGCAGAGCTCCCGCAGCCACTAACCCTCTGCTTTCGGGCAGTTCTTCATCGGCGCTCAAGGGACAGGGATCGACAGCGTCGAACACCCTTTTCCAAACCAACCTCACAGGTCAGGTGATTGCCGTGCTTCCCAATGGAAACCTTGTCGTGGAAGCGGGGCGCAAGATCTTCATGAACAACCAGCACGAAGATGTAATTGTGCGCGGCATGATCAGGCCTGGCGACATTGGCCCCAACAATACGGTCTTATCGACAGCGCTGAGCAATCTTGAAATTGAGATGAAAGGCAAGGGAATCATTTCTGACGGTGTGCGTCGGCCGAATCCCATTACCAGGGCGATCCTATGGCTGTTCAACTTCTGATCGGCAATTCGCGCAAAGGATGGCCGGCCAGGCGGAATTGCTGGCTACGGGGGCTAGTCTTGTTTGCCGCCGTCTGGCCGGTTTCAGCGCTTTCGACGTTCGCAGCCGATACCGACCACAAGGTGATGATTCGTGACTTAACGCAAATTCAAGGGGTCCGCGACAATCAACTCGTCGGCTATGGCCTCGCGATTGGCCTCAAGAACACCGGCGACTCGCAGCAAACTTTTTTCACTGTGCAGACGCTGGCGAATTCGCTGCAGCGAATGGGTGTGCAGATCGCGCCCGGCGTAGTCGTTGTAAAAAACGTCGCCGCCGTCTTTGTCACTGCGACTCTTCCGCCTTTTGCCCGGCCAGGAATGAAAATAGACGTTACCGTCTCATCAGTTGGAGATGCCAAAAGCATTCAAGGCGGGGTGCTCCTTCTGACTGCTCTTCGTGCGACTAATGGAGAGGTGTTTGCCGAGGCGCAGGGGCCGTTGGTTATCGGAGGCTACTCTGAAGGCGCGGCGGGCAACTCCAAGAGCGTAAATCAGCCCACAGTCGGCAGAATTGCAGAAGGCGCAACGGTTGAACGGGATGCGTCCGTAGACTTGAGCCGCTTTCGGACTGTCTCCCTCCTGTTGCTGAACTCCGACTTCACTGCGGCGCGCGATATCGCGGACGTCATCAATCAGGAATTTGGCAAGCCGATCGCCACAGCTCTCGACAGCCGCCGCATTGATGTGGATGTTGCCGCCAGCGGCGCCCCCTCTGTGCCGATTCTTATCTCGCGCGTCCAAAACCTCTCCATCAACTTTCGTTCACCAGCCAAGGTGGTGGTAAACGAACGTACCGGAACAATCGTCATGGGAGGCGACGTCCGGCTCTCGCCGGTCTCTGTGATTCAGGGCAGTCTGACGATTGATGTGGAAACAAGACATGTGATTGTACAGCCGGCGCAGGTTCCTAACGCCAAACCTGAGATTGTGGATGAGACGAAGACAACGGTGAACGATGCGCCCGCGCAATCGATCCAATTGGAAGAGGGAGCGAATGTCGATGAGCTGATAAAAGGTCTTCATGCCATTGGCGCAACCTCGCACGACATTATTTCGATACTGCAGGCCATCAAGGCCGCAGGCGGGCTCGAAGCCGATCTGGAGGTGATCTGATGCCGGATCAATCCATGATCGGAGCCATCTCCGGAGTTGTGACCGAGCCGATCGCCCTCAACGCGAATAACCTCCTCCATCAGTCGACCTCATCGGGGTCAGAAAATGCAAAGATTGAAAAGTCGGCGAAGGACTTTGAGTCCATCCTCCTGGGAAGCTGGCTGCAGCAGGCGGAGCAAAGTTTTGGATCAGTTCCCGGTGGAGACGAGGACGGTGACAGTGACTCCGGCAAGGAGCAATTCATGGGGATGGCGATGCAGTCACTGGGAAATGCAATGACTGCGGCTGGCGGCATCGGCATTGCAAAGATGATCTCACAGCAACTTCACAAGGCGGACGACGCCCAAACCGCGGTCGCAGCGAAAGCTGTGCCTGCCCACACCGAAAAACAACTGAAGTGAAAGTAACTCCCCTGTTTTCAACATCTTCAATTGTCGATTGAAATCTTTTGAAGGAAGCGCCGATAGCAGAACCGTTGAGACAGGAGAAGTTGCCATGAAGATAGAAGTAAACACTCCACCAGTAAGCTTGCCGCCAGTTGACCAGGGCGCGAAGAAAGTTCCGACCGGGAGTCTGGTTGGCGCTCAGATTTCGACCGAAGATCGGACCACGCTTAGCACCGGCACGCAATCAGTACAGGCTTTGACCGCTCAGGCTATGAACTCCTCGGAAGTTCGTCAGGATAAGGTGAATGCTCTCAGCCAGGCCGTGAAGAGTGGTGAATACAAGGTTGACTCAACAGATACTGCTAACGCTTTGATTGACAGCGAAGAAGTCTAAGTGAGCAACTACGGCAAGTTGAAGGTCTCTTTCGCCTAGAGAATGAAGACTTGCCCGAAGGGCTTGAACATGAACGGTGTTGCACTCCAGAAGCGCGACCAGATCGCCGCCGAATATCTGCAGCAATTGCAGGAATTGGCGTCTGAGATCTCTGTTGCCACGGATGCTATCGCCGCCAATGCTTTGCCCCGGCTTCAAGACAGTGTTGCGAAGCAGGAAATGCTTTGTGCAAGCCTGACAAAGTTAGCCAACACAGTGGGCGAAGGTCTCGGGCACTCCCAGCCGCCTTCGTTCTCCGGCATTGACCCCGCGATTGAACTGAAGATCCAAGCCACAAGTGGAACGATCCGCGAGCTGAATTTACAATACGCAGCTCTGCTCAGGCATTCCGGTAGAACGATTGCTCTCCTCGCTTCGTTGTGCAGAAGCCACACAGGTCAATTTCAGGAGGCTCGCGAGCCCAGGTCGAAATATCAGACCTGGTCTTGCGAGATGTAATCTATGGGCTCTCTCAGTTCCTCACTATCGATAGCCGTGCAATCGCTGAACGCTGCATCTGGCGCTCTGCAGGCAACTAACAACAATATTGCCAACGCAAACACCCCCGGTTACACCCGCGAGGTGCCCATCCTGCAGGAGGTGGCGCCAACGACTGAAGGCAACCTCAGCGTGGGGAGCGGAGTTGAACTTGAAGCCTATCAAAGCGTGCGCGATGAGTTGGTGCAGACGCAGATCCAAAATGAGACCTCGGCCCAGAGTGGCGCAAATGCACAGCTCGCTTCAATGCAGCAGATACAGACAACATTTACCACCTCGACGCAAGACATCGGAACGGATATGTCGGCCCTGTTCTCGAGCATTTCAAGCCTCTCGACAAATCCAACCAGTTCCTCTTCTCGTCAGGCAGTGCTTACAGCTGGGCAGAATTTGGCCACCGCTTTCAACACTGCATCGAATACTTTGACCTCGCAACAGTCCTCGCTCAATACCGAGGTCACTTCGGATGTAAGTCAGATTAATCAGTTGACCCAGCAGATTGCGGCATTGAATCCGCAGATTGCTGCAAACCAAGGCAATGGAGAGAATGGCGGCACGCTCGAGGATCAGCAGAATCAACTGATACTGCAGTTATCGGCGCTCACCAATGTTGCTGTCACCCAGACCAACGACGGCGTGACACTGTCGACTGGAAACGGAACTGCCCTCGTTGTGGGCTCACAGAGCTTCGCGCTGCAAACCGCGGCCGGCAGCACCGGAATGACAGACGTCCTCGATCAGAGCGGCAACGACATCACATCGTCGCTCACCGGCGGCGATCTTGGCGGAACCGTTCAGACACGCGACACTACAATTCCAGGCCTTCTCAATCAACTCGATACGCTGGCCAATCAGTTTGGAACCGCGTTCAATGCAGCTCAGGCAACCGGCTACGATCAAAACGGCAACGCCGGAACAAACTTCTTCACGATTCCTGCGACGGTTGCAGGATCTGCTGGAGCGATTAGTATGGCGATCACTAATCCAGCTTTGATTGCCGCCAGTTCAGATGGTACTTCCGGAAGCAACGGGAACCTAGCCAATTTCACTGCAGTGCAGACGACTGCGCTGCCTTCTGGCCAGACGCCCGGAAACGCCTATGCAGGCCTGGTCTACCAGGTGGGCAGCCTTACTTCGAATGCCAACGCTGAATCGAACGCGACTGCGGCCAGCCTGGTGCAACTCAACGATCAGCTCAACTCGGTTTCAGGGGTTTCTATCGATCAGGAATCCGCAAATTTGATTACGTACCAGAACGCCTATGAAGCGGCCGCACGTGTCGTCACGACCATTCAAGCCATGTTTACTGTCACTATGGATATGGGCACCGCCGAGGCGGATTAAACAATCAGAAGCGCGGCAAAGGGCCGCGCAAGGAGGGTCACCATGCGCGTCACAAACTTACTTCCGGATATTCAGTACCAGATTCAACAGAGCCAGCAGGCTATCGCAACAGCGACGGAGCAGTTGTCAACCGGCTTGGCTGTCAACCAGCCCTCCGATGATCCTTCAGCATATTCCAATATGGTGATCTCGCTCGCGGAGTCGGCAAACGTCGATCAGTACACCAGCAATGTCAGTTCTGTGCTCCCTCTGATGCAGACCGCGGATTCGGCCATTAGTTCAATCACCTCATCGCTTAGTTCCGCGATTTCCCTGGGTGCCTCGGGCGCAAATGGAACCAACTCCGCGGCCAATGAACAGTCCATTGCATCGGAGGTCGCAGGTGAACTTTCCAACGTGATTGCCCAGGCCAACACATCCTACGGCGGCGTCTACGTTTTTGGCGGTTCGGAAACCACCTCGCCGCCTTTTGTCGCTGCCTCTACGACCTACACCTCGTCCAACGGAACGGTCGCGCTACCACTGGCATCTACCACCGGACTGACAAATGGCTCGGAAACCACCGTAACTGATGCAACTACTGGAGACACGTTTTCGTTCAAGGCAACAGCCGGCGACACGGTTGCCAGCTTGATAACCGCCATCAGCAATGCTGTCTCCGCTGGCACACTCTCTGCCGGGGTCAGTGCAGGCATCAATGCGAACGGCCAGCTTTCAATCGCATCGAGCAATCCTGCGGACGGAATCGTCGTCAGCACCAACGACGCGACTCTCGGATCCATGTCTGCAACTCCCGGCACAACAGTCGCCAACGCGTACGCGTATGTAGGAAACAGCGATGTCAACAACGTGCAGGTAGGCGATTCCATGAGCGTTCCTACTAATCTGCCGGGAAACCAATTGCTCACCTCCGGGGCCAACGTCATTGGCTCGCTCAACGGACTGATTACAGCTCTTCAAAGTGGTACGTCTGCGCAAATCACCACGGCAACCGCCGCCGTTTCCGCGGCATTCAATTATGTGACACAGCAGCGTGTCCCGCTCGATAACACCATGAGTCAAGTGAACTCTCAGCAGAGTTATCTTAGTCAGGAAAAAGTGACGCTCACAACTCAACAGAACTCCCTGGTTGGAGTCAACCTTGCGGATGCAGCTACAAATCTTTCCCAGGCTCAGCTCGAAAACAGTTCTGTGCTGGCAGCGGCTGCGAAAATCATGCCCGAGACTCTGCTTCAGTATCTGCAATAGCCTGAGTCGGTTATGGAAGAAAGCGATGACTACAAAAGGGAAAGTCCGGCCGGTCTCCTGGGCTTTTCCTTTTTTTGTATCTCTCATTAACCATGTCAACCACTCTCACAGCCTCTAATTCATCCTTATTGATAGGAATTAACCCATAGGCTCCCAGGCTCGTCCCGCATTATTTTTAGTCTCAGCTCGCCCGGATCTCCTTGTCTCAGCGGGAGAAGCAATGTTATCAATGCGATCTAGCTCTTGCAATGCAATTATTTGCTGAAGATAAGAAT
>JBAPYY010000281.1:0-4005 GCA_049284975.1 Occallatibacter sp. | reverse complement strand
TTGGCTGAGTCTCGCGAACTGCCCGAATCATCTCCGGGAAGAGATTTCTTTGGTCGCTCTGCCCCTTGTGCTTTCCCCCCAGTGACCACGGCTGGCAAGGAACACCACCAGCGAGCAAATCAATATCAGTTCCGAAGTCGGAATACCGTAGGGTTCGCACATCCGCTTCTTGAACCGGCCACCGCCTGACATATTCCAGGCCCCTGCGCTTGTTCTCGTTCAACGAAGAACAGGCGTCGTGATTCCATTCGACGACACCGAGATGCTCAAAGCCAGCGCGAGAAGCGCCAAGAGCAAGACCTCCAGCGCCAGCAAAAAGTTCGAGCGATCGCATGTCTACGACTCCAGGAATCGGAATATGCGGGCACGGAGCGTATCCCGCTTCAACTGACACTCCCACACTATCAGGATTCGCCAGCCAAGAGAACGTAACTTTCGTTGATTACGAAGGTCCCTTTCCCGATTCTGGAAGAGCTTCTCCGTCCAGAATTCCAAACGGGATTTAGGCTGTCTCCCGCAACCCGGATGCTGATGCCAAAAACACCCGTGAATGAAGATGATCTTTCCTGGTCTCGGGAAAACCATGTCAGGAGTTCCGGGAAGGTTACGTGCGTGAAGCCGGTATCGGAAGCCCATGCCGTGAACCAGGCGGCGTACAAACATCTCCGGGCCGGTATCCACGCCCCTTATGCGGGACATCCGCTGACTTCGCTCCTGTTTGGAAAGATTATCCATTGGGTTGGACGATCCTTATCCAGATTCTAAGCTGCGCACCGGGGCTTTGCTCCGATCATGAACGGCCGGGTCTTCCATCCCCATGTCGGCCACGGTGGCCCCGTTCCCGGCAAGCTCAACCCACCCCCGCACCCCCGTTAGGATTTTGGTTCCGAGGGAAACAAAACCCGACAATAACCCTATAAAAACCTATACGGACCGGAATAAATTGGGAGAGATAGTGCATAAGGAGCCTTCCAAATGCAGTTCACAGTCCGAATCGAAATCCACGATAACGAGTACGTACTGCTGCATGAGCGTATGAAAGCTGCTTCTTTCAGCCGCACCATGGTCGATTCAAGCACCGGGAAGAGAGTCCATTTGCCCATCGGCGAGTACGTCAGCGATGCGCACGCAAATGCCCAGAAGGCGCTCTTTGCGGCCATGCAGGCATCCCTCCCGATCGATTTTCACGCTGAGATCGTGGTTTCCGGCGGAGGGCGAATCCTCACCCATGGCTGCCCCGAGGTTGAAGACGACCGCTCGTGGTCCTTTATCTATTCAAATCCGGTCCAGTCCAAAGCACCTATGCCCTTGAGGGAATGCTACAGCCTATTCCAGAATTAACCCGGCGTGGCGGATCACTAGCGCGGATAAAAAGCAGAGCAACCGGCTGCCGTAACTTCGATTCTTGTGCCCGCGAACTTGCTGACCTTAATTTGCCGGTGAGATGCTGCTTTGCAGGCTTTGAGAGAGGACCGTTCCGGCAGGGGATGTCAGCGGAGCCATATCCGTGGGCCCAAGAGTTTGCGGATGCTCGAGATGGAGGGGGTATCGCCCCCACGCGAGCCAATCGACGAGCACGCCACCGGCGCAAGCAGGACAGACGACCGCGAGGGGAATGAAATAGCCGCGCACGATGAGCGATTGGGCGATGCTCTTGTTTGGTCTGCTGTGGCCACGGCAGCCGGGAACCTGGGGAATCGCAAGCACCGACAATTGAATTTCAGGGTGTTGGCGTGCGTAGCGAACCAGCTCGTAGGTAACCTGCATGGGGGTGGTGACGCCCCCGTCGGGAAACGGGTTACGCCGGAATGTACGCGGAAAATAGAAATTCAAAATGGCACTGGAAAAATCGGCGCAGTTCCAGAAGAATAGGCTGTAGCGCGAGTGGTTAGCCCCGCTGTTCATTTTTGCGATGAGTGCGTCGTCCTGCTCTTCGGTGGTTGCAAAGCGGAATGCGTACATACGGCGCTCGTAGGCTACGCCTACCAACTGGTTCCATCCTCGCTGGAACGTGCTGCCCTCCGGCAGGTCTTTGCCCAGGCTGAGTAGATGAGCCTCGTGGTATCTCTCGCGCAGGCGAGTTACAGTTTTCCGGTCTGCACGCATGGGAACGGCGGATGGATCCTCGACGGAATAAAGATAGGCAATCAGCGGCATGGCCACCCAGTCGTAGCCGGCGATTCCCTGGTAGCGCGTGAAGACCGAGCCTGGCTCGCCTGCCGTGCACCGGCGTAATTTGATGGGAGTATCGGCGCAGATGCGCGCAAAGTAGATGGCATCATGGCCAGTAGGATTCAATGCGCCAAAGAAGCCGTATGGCTCTTCCATGAGCAGGGCCGCCTGCGCATGGCCGGGTGGGCAGGCGGAAAGCAAAGCCGCAAGGCAGAGCGCGACTCTGCAAATGGGACGCATCAATGACATGGACCCTTTCGCCCGGCTGCCTTCTTTCCAATTGTCAGGTTCCCGCAAAGGCACGAGTAAAGCGAAACTCTGCCTCGCGCAGGGAACGGCTCCGGTCGATCAATGCCCATATTCTAAGAAAGACATGCGCTGGAATTCTGGTCAATTTCTTACAGAAAGAGATATTTGGCGTTGCTGGAACTCGGCGAGCGCCGCGCGCCGGGCGATACTTCCAAGTCAGGCGGTTCGTCTCTTGAACAGTCCTTTAGATCCCTCCCGACTCGGGCCAATTAGGCAGCGTCTGATTGTTGTTTTCCAGCGCGTCCATCATCGAGGCCAGGAGCCCCGCGTTGCCTTTGCCAATCACGCTCCTGGAATGATCCAAAGCCTGCCTTGCGCCCCTGAAGACCCAGCCGAGATTATCCTTGCTGTCTCGAAATCGCACGGTCGCCTCCTTCCAAGACTCAAAATCTGTCTTGAATTCATCGCTCTGCCCTTTGCGCATGGCAACCCAGAGGCGATAGAGATACATAAGCGACTCATCCCGGGGCCTCATCGTTTGGGGTTGCGCCGAAGCCATATTGAGCCACTCCTGCGCTTGCCTGTCGTCACCCTTGAGAACGGCCATCTCGGCAACATTCAGGTAATCCACGGGAGTAGAGCCTGCCTTCGGATCCAGGAGCCTGGCGGATTTCTGCGCCGCTGAATATGCACAATCGAAATTGAACAGATATTGTGAACAGACAAAAATCAAGTCATCTAATGCAGCCGCATCTTTTGGGTCCTTCTGTACGATTCGAGAGAACACCTCCAGAGACTTGTTATCTTGATCGAGGAAATGGTTGGCTCGCATCAAGACAAAGTCGCCGCCCTGGTAACGTTTGGCGACTAACGGAGCTATGCGATCGGCCGCCTGCTGATACATCTTCTTCAGCTCCAACTCCTGGGCCGGCGTCAGATTCACGCTGCCCTCCAATTCTTCATCGCGCAGCAAGAATTGCCGCTTGCATTGCTCCAGACCGGCTTCCTCCTTGCCAAGCTTCCACGCCGTGTCTTTACACCGCGCCCACCAGAGCATGGCCTCTGCCGCGAGGGAAGTCGCGTAGTCCGTTGGCTCTATATGGTAGGCCGTGTTGGCGGATTCGTATCCTTTCTCATACTCCGCGTTATCGATCTGATCCAAAGCGTGCAGCCGCTTGATCCACTCTCGAGTGCTTGCAGGCACCTGATCGGACGGAAGACTGTCTGCTTTATCCAGGTAAGAGTTCACTTCCTGACTATCCGAATCCTGAATTGCAGCCCGCGCAAGATCACCGTAGATTGAGGCCAGAATTGTCGGGTCAGTCGGTTGCCGGTCTAGCGCTCCCTTCAGATCTTCTTTTGCCTTTTGGCGGCTCTCGCGTGTTGAAGCTGTGCCGAGATTTTGTTCACTCCTGCGCACCACAAGAAGAGCATATTCGTTGGAAACGGGAACACCGGCGAGGATTGCACGGTCAAGTGCACCTCCTGCTTTCTCGAATTCGGCGACCTGCAGAGTCTTAATAATGTCAATAGCCAACTCATGCAGAGCCTTGGTTGTGTCGGATTCCTTCGATAGCTTGAGCC
>JBAPYY010000280.1:0-2844 GCA_049284975.1 Occallatibacter sp. | reverse complement strand
CGTCGATGCCGTGCTCTTTGATCCAGACCCGCTTCGAGGCGGAAAATTTGTGTTGCAAGCAAAACGTTACACCAAACCTGTTGATGTGGCGGCTGTGAGAGACCTCTACGGCACCTTGGTAAACGAGGGTGCCAACAGGGGAATACTAATCACAACAAGCTCTTACGGGCCGGATTCATACGCATTCGCCAAAGACAAACCGATCTCATTGGTAGACGGACCAAATCTGCTTGAAATCCTTCGACGCCACGGAAAGAAATATCGCATTGACTTGGATGAGGCAAGGCGTCTCTACCAAGAGGGTTGAGGTTTTCGGTAATGATGAGTTCACTATTGCGTTGCTTGGCGGTGAGCCATGAAATTGACTAAAAAGCCGCACATCGTTCCCAAAATGCTTCTGTCGCAGTTCGTTGCGGCTGACGGAAAACTGCGGGTTTATGAGAAAAACAAGCAGTTGCGGGTGAGCAGGCCAGAAAACGAATGCACCGAAAGATATTTCTACGAGTTTGAGTTTCGCGGCGAGAAGACGAATAACAGGTATGAGAATTGGCTGTCACAGGTCGAGGGGAATGCCGCGGCCGTACTCGGAGGCATCATGCAGCGGCGCATCCTCACTCGTCAAGAAGCAGAAATATGGGCGACGTTCGTTGCTGCCCTTTTTGGGCGGAGCAGAAAAGTCAAAACGCAAATTTCGAATGCGATGGCCCAGATAGGACGACAGCAGGATAACCCAGATTATGTCCGCGACTTACAACTCGCTCTCTTAAAACATGGCGAACTACACTACGCTGAAGACATTCAACGCGCTGTCACGGAGATCCATGCCGCGATGAATGCAGATCCATCATATTTCTTTGTTTCCGCCCTACCCAACCGGGTGCGCATCATCGCACCGGATATTCTTGCTCGCGACTGGCATACGATCGCTGCTCCAGAAGGGCACAGTTTCTTAATTTCAGATTGTCCCGTTGTCACCTATAAGGTGCAGGATGGGAGGATATTCACAGGAGCTGGGTTTGGCGATGAGATGACGATTGTATTGCTGCCTGTGAGTCCGAATCACTTGTTTGTAGCTTCTCCTCGCCACGGCGGATGGCCCACGGTTTTCTCTGCTTCCGATATGCAGTATGTAAATCGCATGATCGTGCAATTTGCTCACCGGAATGTTTATGCAAATGCTGAGTCTGAGGATGTGCAACGGCTCGTAGACGCGGAGATCGACACGAAGAAATTCGGGGAAAACGCCTTCGTACCTCCTGTACGCTAAGCTACGGCAGGTATTCACATCCGATTTGGCCGTGCTCTTCGTCGCTTCCGCGAGGAACAGCATATCTGTGGAAGCATAATGCACGGAGCTTGCGCACGCGCAATCAATCTCTTTTGTAAATCTCGATGAATCTATCCCAAGGCGTCGTCTCAAGCATTTGGCCGTCAACTACAAGTTGTAGAAATGGCAAGTCTGAGCCAACCAAGTATTCCGACGTGCGCAATTGCAGCGTACGAATGTCAGGGATGTCCGCAGATCGCTTATCCCGCGCAGAGAATTCCAAGAAGTAGTCGATCCCATCTATCATTAGCGTAGTGGGTGACGTAAATCCTACCGTCTGCGAGCGGCTCTTCGTACACACCCACGTTGCTTGTTGTGTGGGAGCCTCATATCCTTCCCAACTTAGCTCTTCTGCGCCCATGTGCTCCCTCCATTTTCGGGCCATTCTCAGGATGCATAAAACCGAATCAATCTTCCATTCTTGCAACCCGTTACTGCTTGCCATCAACAACTGGAAACTTGCGCACAGCAACTGCTCAATCAACTTCTCGACTATTTCTCGCTCTTCGCTAGACCGGTGATGCCCGCGATAAAGAAAATAGACAGTAACCAGCCGACGATTCTCTGGCACATAAACCAGTAGCGGAGCCAACCAACTGCCGCCCAATGGTCAGACATCGCAAAACTGATCGCAGGAAACGTGTTTTCAATGGAAAACATTGTTACGCTGAAACGCGGATAGCCGACTGGAGGATACCCGTGCCGTGCGAAAAAGGTGTAAGCGTCCTTGTCCGTTGGAATGATGAGATGCGCAAAGTAACTCCAGTGAGAGAGAACAGAGCCCACGATCAACAGCAAGGCCAGCCAGATGCCCGATAGCCACAACTTGTATCCGTAGCCGATGGTCCACTTCAGTAGCTGCCGCCAAATCCGATGTAACGCCCTTCTCCAGGAACTACTCGATTCCTGGATCATCCTGAGATGAAGCAACTCTTCAAGCGAATAAAGAGCCTTACGGCCCTGCAATGTATCACCCATCCTCAAATAGGCGTTTGCGAGTTGCCTGTATGGATGAGTGCGACGAGGACGGGATGTGTCGAGTTCAATCCACTTCCGGCGCAATTTGAAATCGAGTGGAGCTTCGGAGGATTCACCTGGACGCTCGACAGAAACACTTCCAAACACCTGAAATGTGAATCCATCGATGAATAAACGACCAGGCTGCGGCCAGCTTATTTCATCATCATCGACTGAACCAACAGTGGCATTCCGCAAGTCCCATAGCGACTGGTCAGCTTCCAGGATCTGCTTGATGCGGAGCGCCCGGTGAATAGTCGCATATCGAAGATCAGCTGTAATCAGCTTGGCACCTCGGAATGACACGTCATCTGCTGCAAGCCCACGAAACTCTACGCCACCGTTCCGAATCGTGAAATTGTCGAAGACCGCGTGGCCGGCGATCGTTGCGTTCTCCGCATTAAAGCCATTCTTTCCGTCGCCTTCAATCGTGGCTTTGGTACAATCCAGTGTGCCGATCTTGGCGTTTATGAGTCGGACTGAACCCTTGGATGAAAACT
>JBAPYY010000279.1:0-1861 GCA_049284975.1 Occallatibacter sp. | reverse complement strand
ATGGCGGCTATAGTTCAGCGGCAGAACGCCTGACTGTGGCTCAGGATGTCGTGGGTTCGATCCCCACTAGCCGCCCCAATTGAAACAAAAGACTTAAGGACAATTCCTTCCTGCAGCGTGCAATAGCGTGCAATGTTGCGCCAGTTTGCATGTTGATCTAGGAAGGAATGCATGGCGCTCAGGCTCTACAGACGGCATCGCAAAGAGTGCGAGGCCGGACATCCCGAAGACTTCAAGAGCGGTGAGTTCGAAGAAGGCCGGCGTGGCTGGAAGCGCTGCGGTTGCCCGATCCACGCTTCTGGGACGATTCGAGGCAAGTTCAAAAGACAATCCACCGGCCAGTGGGAATGGGACGCGGCCAGAGCTGTCGCCACCCAATGGGAGAGCACGGAGACGTGGTGCGAGTTGCCCCCCAAGGGGACGCCTGAGCCGTACCAGCCAGCAAACGCGCAGACAGCGGCGCCGACCGTCCCGGAAGCGACAGAAGCTTTCTTTTCCAAATGCGAAACCAGAGGCATCCGACGGACGACGCTGGCGAAGTACCGCACCTTTACCAACCAGCTCAACGCGTACGCGGCGAATCGTGGCTACATCCGAATCGACCAGCTGTCGGTCCTCGATATGGATCGTTTTTACGCCTCATGGACGGACGGGATTCGGTCGAGAGCCAAGAAGCTGGAACGGTTGAAGAGCTTCATTCAATTCTGCAAGAAAAGGACTTGGCTGACGGAAGACATTGCAGAAGACCTCGATGCCCCGCACGGAGCTTCGGTCACCATGCCCAAGGCGCCATTCGCCGATGAGGAGCTGCAACGGATCTATGCTGCCTGCGACAGGATTGGCGCGCCGACGAAGCCGGGACCAGGCTACAGGACATGGAGTGGAGAGGATGCAAAGGATTTCATTTTTCTCTCGATTTACACTGGTCTGCGAATCTCAGACGTCGCCACCTTCGACGTCACCAAGCGGCTCCACGGTAACGATGTATTCTTGCGCATGCACAAAACAGGGAAACCGCTCTCTACGTGGGTTCCAGACTGGCTGGTGGAACGCTTACGGAGACGCGAGAAGATTTACGGGTCCCTGATCTTCCGTTGCGGCGTTACGTTGAATATGAAGCAACTGTGTGATATCTGGCGCAATGCACGGCTGAGTAAGGTCTTCGATCTGGCGGGTCCGTTCGAAGAGAAGCCCACGCCGCATCGATTCCGGCATACCTTCGCACGAATTCTCCTTGAGAAAGGCGTCCCAGTTGCCGATGTTGCCGAGCTGATCGGTGATACTGAGCGCATGGTCACACTGCACTACGCAAAATGGATTCAAACGCGTCAGGATCGGTTGACGCGAATTCTGCAGGAAGCCTTCGCCGATAAGCCGAAACCGAAGCTCGTAGCAATGCTAAGTGGCCGCTAATAAACCGCGAACACTTCAGAATTTCCTCGTTCTCCGTTCGATCCGGTGTCGTATTTCAAGCGAGGTGCGACAACCTGGTGTGGATTCTTCGTGCGACGGATTCCGGAATGGTGTAGGTTGTATGCGCCTTCTTTCCGCCTTGCCGAATCTGGATGACTCCGGGTTCATTCTTGACGAGCTTGCGTACAGTCTCCCGGCCCAACCCCCATCTTTCCGCGAGTTCTCCGATTCTGTAGTGCTTCTCGGCGAAGCTGCCGGCGTCGAGGGCGCTGGGGTCGTCGACAACAGACCGGAGATGAAACACACTTTGTACTGGCTTGCGGTCGAGTGTTGTACCCATGATTGCCTCTCCTCTGAACGCCGGTCCAGCAATGGGGAACGCCGATGCTCAGGCGAACTTGGAAATCTTGAGTCGAATTCGGTTTTCTGTCAAATTGACGCTGACCTC
>JBAPYY010000278.1:0-14783 GCA_049284975.1 Occallatibacter sp. | reverse complement strand
ATCGCCTCCCGCGCAATCTCAGGAGCGGCTTTCTCCGCCTCGATCACCTTGCGTCGCAGGTGCGCCCAGCATCCTGCACGCGTGATCTCGTTGCCCGCAACGACGCCGTTGTAGCCGCCGTAAGCGTGTCTTTCCAACTTCGGTTTGCAACATTACGTGCTCCTGGCATACAGGACAGCAGATACGCAGTACCTCGCAATCGGCCGGTTCTGCCAGGCTTGCATCCACGTATTCATCCACGAGCAGGCTGTATCCGGTCCTCATAGCGGCTTTGATGCTTATGGCGCGACGTTCGCTCTATCAAAAACGTTCCAGATTTTAGGAATTCAGGACCCCTCTTCTCTTTTTACAATCATCTGAATACAAATAGCTTGCTCGGAATTCGCACTGAAGATGTCGTTCGAATCCAACTTGTTTGAGCAGGTCTCCGATACCTCTTTCACGCTCTTCTTCTCCATGAGGTTGGCTTGAACGGAGAGTTGTTGCTCAAGGCGCTTACTCGCGGTGGTATCGGCTCGATGAACATCGTGCCGGCCTTGCGTGCAGTCGGCATTGAACTGCCCGCTCCTCCGGAAGAACAGGTGCTGGCCCATCTACAATCGTCGTAATGAGGATCCAAGCATGAACCAGCGACTGGGCGACAAGAGAGAAATGCCGGATGTGCCCAAGTTGGATTTCGTAGACGCGTTGGCCGAAATCTGGTTCCAAATCAACTACGCCGCCTACCACCTGGCTTACGTGCGGGTATATTCGCAATCGGATGCTCTGCGGACTAGGGCAGACGTTCTGAGGGATCAGGAGCAAGCGGTAAGGGACCATGTCCAAGTGGACATTGTGATCTGCCGAACTCATTTTGCAGCCTTCTTTTGGCACCTTGAACACGTGTTTGAGGCCTTGCGTACTGCGATCGTCCGCGGTCAAAAGGAGCATCCTGAAGAGAAATACTTCTGGGCTTACGAGAAGCGGCTGGATGAGATCGAGCAATGGGTGTTCCGGCAGGAAATCAAGGACTACCGAAATATGGGCCATCAGAACCCTGCCATTATTGGGAGTAAGTGGGATGGCGAAGGACGCTTTCTCCACCACTTTCTGCCGACGATCAGCGGCCATCAGCCCAAAGAGGACGTTGAGATGAACGCACGGCTCCAGCAGTATTTCGAGTTTGCCGCAAACGTCTGGCTTGAATTTGCTCCGGGGGACTTCAAAGAGAAGTTCCCGAGAGATTTCCGGTTCCCTGTGACCGTACCTTATCTGTTCGGCGGGGAACTCCCTGAGGAGTTGCGTGGTGTCCCTCAGTTGGAGGTTTCCGTTGAGTCTTATGATCGGGAGAAGCCGGATGCGAAGAGGGCAGTGGGTACTGAGTAGCCCCGATCAGCGGCTTTGCGCTTGTCGAGGACTCGCGCGGCTCCGTGGCAAATTTGTATCGCAGGACCGCTTTTGGGCCTTTCGCCGTGTTCGTCACCTCGGAATCTGTGTGGCACAGTAGATGAGTAATGGGGGCATAATGAGCGCTGCATACGTTCGTATGCAGAAGCACCTAACAGCACCGTCCTGAGCGAGGGCCGAAGCGGCCCAAGTCCGGCGCTGAAAAAACACCCCAGGATGGTTCCATCCTGACCCGCTTCGTGATCGGGAGTGGTGCAGGCGGAGAGAATTGAACCCTTGTGGCCTTGCGGCCTGCGGATTTTTATACCACTTCGGATTTCGCCGCGCCGCCAGGGGGTTCGTGGTCTGGAATATACCTTCGCCATTCCCCACGCGAGATTAAGGTGCAGCCCATCATAGTGCAAGCAGCGAAGATCTACATTTCGGCAGCCAAAGGGCTGACCTCCACACGGCCGGGACCTTTCTTGGAAGTGGTCTTCTTCTTCGGACGCGGTCTCATGATGTTGATAGCGGCCGCATCGAGCTTGGTCTTCAAATGGGCAGCGTAGTATTTCTCAATCATCTCCACGCTCGTCCGGCAGTTCTTGGCGATCTGGTAGATGTCGGCACCTTCGAGCAGGCGCAGGCAAATGTAGGTATGGCGAAGGCTATAGGCCGTTCGGTGCCTACCATCGCGGTCAGTGCGAAGCTTTTCTTCTTCAAGAATTGCGTTGAATAAATCGCGCGGCCATTTCGGAAACAGAAGATCGGTAGGGTCCGGCTTGTGCCAATCCCCGTTGGCCATGGATGCGATACGACTACCTGACCTCCCCGGTCCACCTTTGGGTCGAGTGCGGGTCTTCAGCCGCTCGAACGGCCGCACAGCCCCCACTGTGCTCTTGCAATAGCCAACGCCTCGTTTTCCCCGCACCTCGATTTCCAGAATGGTCTGGCCGCTGGCCTCATCTTTGACCACCGTGACGTCGCGAAACTGAAGACGCATCGCCTCATCGGGGCGGAGTCCAGTATTGGCGGAGAACAGAACATAATCGTGAAGTTGTTCCGCCTCCCAACGAAAACGGGAATGCTTGGGATCATTCGCGCGTTTTCGCGTCGCCTCGTAAAGCTGCTTGTACTCTTCAGGCGAGAACCAAGCTCTGTGGGAAATCTTTGCGGACGCGCGATATGGCGCTGACAAATCCGGGAGATGATCGATCCATCCGTGCCGCAGAGCCGTCTTGAAAATTTGGCGCAACGTGACGATTTCCTGGTGCATTGTGTTATGCGCTGGCGGCTTGCCGCGCATAGCGTTGCTTTCTTCGAGCCGATGGATGCGGTATTCGTTGACCTTGCCAGCCGTGATCTCAAGAAGCAACATGTTGCCAAAAAAGGGGACCAGGTGGCCATTTGCACGCGCATGCTGTCCCCGCGCATAGGTCGCGCTCCGTTGTCCCTGAGTGATGATGTCGAATTCGCGCAGATACAGCTCTGCGGCTTCCCAGAATTGTTTGCCGCTTTTCAACTCGCCGCTGCGGAGCTTTCCCCGCAATTGCAAATACCAGTCCTCTGCGATCTCTTTTGCCTTAGAGAGGCTGTCTTCTTTGGTGGTTGTGCGTCGGTTCTTTCCGGCTAGATAGGTCGCGCATTGCCAGCTAGAACTGTTTGGACGCTTATAGACGTGAACCTTTCCACCGAGGATTGTGTAGTGTTCGGGCATGCGCGGGCGCCTCCTCGCCTCCCTCCCTAAAAGACGCGGAAAATGTGTAAGAGTTGTGTAAAAAATATCGCTAGCAAAAAGTATCTGTCTGCTTGCTGTAAGCTATTGATTTTATGGTGCCGGGAGGGGGGGTCGAACCCCCATGACCGCAAGGGTCGACGGATTTTGAGTCCGTTGCGTCTGCCAGTTCCGCCATCCCGGCGCATAGGTTTCATTATAGGTATACAAATCTAAAAGTGGTGGCCAGAGACGGGATTGAACCGCCGACGCCGGCCTTTTCAGGGCCGCGCTCTACCACTGAGCTATCTGGCCTCAGTGCAAACTTCGCGTTGCAATTTCCTGCGCGGCTTCCGGCATGGCCGGAGGGTGCGGGCGAGCCAAGAAACATCGGCAGCAACAACTCTTGACAGTATAGCAACTCGGCGGAGTGCGCGCCAAGGCCGGGGACTTCCTCAGGGGCTGAAGCCAGGGTTCATTATGGCTTGCTGATGTGAGGGGCTCAAGCCCTTACCTTTCAAACTGAGGCCGTGCCGTTCAAGATTAAATTTGCAGTGCCATCCCAGATCCCCCTCAAAAGCCCGAGCCTAAAGGCGCGTGCAAAATTGCGCCGTTTCAGGGGGATGAATCCCCCCTGCTCTCTCCGGAATCTTCGAAAGCAGCAGTTTTCATTGTTCTACCATTCGCTCGAAGAGCTTCGGTGATTGAAAATGGCTGGCCGGCCTACGGGCCAGGGTCCGGCATTGCGGATTGATGCAAGATTCACAAGACAAAGCTTCTCCGCGGTGCGCATTCCTGCTCTACACTGGTAGGCATTATGCGCCGAACGATTTGGCTTTTCGCTTGCCTTGCCTTGGTTAATGCATTCACAGGGGCGTCCGCACAGACGCACAGCCGGACGCTGGACGCTGAAGGTCGCACCGCACGCGCTTACCAGGCCGCCGTGCAGGCCGGTCCACTGGCTTTGCACGCCTTTCTGGATCAGTTCCCGAAGGGCGCGGATCTGCACATTCACCTTTCCGGCGCGGTGTATGCCGAGACTTTTATCCGCGACGCGGGCGAGGACGGGCTGTGCGTGGACCGGGCCGCGCTCGGCTTTGCCAAGCCGCCATGCACTCCGCCACTGGTAGAGGCCGCCCAGGTTCCGGCGGACCAAAAGCTCTATGACCGGCTGGTGGATTCTTTCTCCATGCGCAGCTTTGTGCCGACCGAGGGCTTCAGCGGCCACGACCAGTTCTTCTCGACCTTTGACCGGTTTGGCGGGCTGGGCAAGCTGCACATCGGCGAGTGGGTAGACGAAGTGGCGAGCCGTGCAGCCGCGCAGAATCAGCAATATGTGGAGCTAATGGAGACGCCTACCTTCTCGCACGTGGCCTATCTTTCAAAGCAAAACCCACTGGCGAGGGACCCGACACGGCAGGACTTTGCGCAATACCGCAATACTCTACTGGCGTTGGGAATGAGCGACGAGATTTTTGCCGATCGCGAGGATGTGCGTGCGGCCGAGACACTGCGGCGGCAGATTGAACAATGCGGAACGGCGCAGGCTGCGCCCGCCTGTCAGGTGGAAGTGCGCTACATCTACCAGGTTCTGCGCGGCAATCAGCCGGAGCAGGTCTTTGCGCAGACGCTGCTGGGGTTTGAAACCGTGAAGGCAAGCATGGAAGCGCACGAGCCGAGTTGGGTGGGCATCAACTTTGTCATGCCCGAGGACGGATTCATCTCCATGCGCGACTATACGTTGCAGATGAAGATGCTGGACTATCTGCATTCCGTTTATCCAAAGGTGCATATCAGCCTGCATGCCGGTGAGCTGGCTCCGGGACTCGTGCCGCCTGAAGGATTGCGCTTTCATATCCGCCAGGCGGTGGAGCTGGGGCACGCCGAGCGCATCGGCCACGGTGTGGACGTTATGTATGAGGACGATGCGCAGGGCCTGCTGAAGGAGATGGCAGGGAAACACGTGATGGTGGAGATCAATCTGAGTTCAAACGAGGGAATTCTGGGAGTGAGAGGCTCGAGGCATCCGTTCCCGCTTTATCGCGCAGCACACGTGCCGGTGGCGCTCTCGACGGACGATGAGGGTGTGAGCCGCATCGAGATTACCGGCGAATACGTGCGCGCGGCGTTGGATTATCACCTGAGCTACCAGGATCTTAAGCAACTGGCTCGCACGGGGATGGCGCACTCCTTTTTGCCGGGAGCGAGTCTTTGGGCTGCGGCTGATGTGTTCACTACGCCCGTGGCTTCCTGCAAAGAGCAGGCGCCTGGCGCCGACAGGCCTGCCGCTGGGTGCAAGGCGTTTCTCGACGGCAGCGAAAAGGCCACCGCGCAATGGGAGTTGGAGCGGAGATTCAAGGCGTTTGAGGCGAAGTTCTGAGGAGGATGCTGGGCCATGGACAACGAACGCATCCGCGAGATTTGCCTGGCGCTGCCTCATACGGCGGAGACGCTGAACTGGGGGCATGTGCTGGTTTACTGGGTGGGCGACCGTGCGATTGGCGGCAAAATGTTTGCCTTGACCAACGCCGACGGCGGCGAGGATGTTGTTCTCTCGTTTCATTGCGGAGCCGAACGCTATCACGAACTGCTGGAGAACGAAGGAATCTGCCCGGCGCCGCATCTGTTCAGAGCGCATTGGGTTGCGCTGGAGCGGTGGGACGCGCTTAGGCCACGCGAAATTGAAGAGGAGCTTCGCCGCGCTCATGCGCTGATTTACGAAAAGCTGCCGAAGAAGACCAAGGCCGCGTTGGCGCTGCCGGAGAAGGAACGCGCGCGGTTGAAGCGATCTTAATAGCTCGCAATCGGACATTCTTGGAGAATGGATTCGATGAGAATGATAAAAAGGCTGGCGTTGGCTCTGACAATTAGTTGGTGCTGTTCCGTATCGCTAGGATTACTATTCGCAGTCTGCGCCTCTGGACATTATTGGCGAGAAGCACTTATAGCACCGGGCGTGGCTTATGTAGCAGTGTTTGCTAGCACAGCAATCTCGGTCGTTATCACACCTGTCGCCGCATGGTCGGTTAGAACGGGAGCACGAAACTTAATTGTATATGCACCAATGATTTGGATAGTATTGGCTGTTTATGAGGTTGTGGTAATCCCCATATATCCCACGCTAGTGCTATTTGGCGCACCTATCTTTGCTGTTGCCGGCATAGTCACTCTCGGGTTTATACCCGCCAAAAGATGATTCCTGATTACGCTGAGGCAACTTCGTGAGCGCAAGAAGCTGCTGACCGCGCGGGAGTAAAAAGAGATAAGGGTCGAATTCCCAGGTGCCCAAAAGCGAGGCACCTGGGGCACCCGCAAGGCGAAGTGAGAATAGCAGAAGGAACTGCGTCCGCCGCGCTTGCGTAAGATTGGGTGGATTGCGCCGGAGAAGACCCGCGCGCAGAGAGGCACTGAAGCCATGATGAAGTTTCTGCTGTGGTGCATTCTTCTGGTGCTTTGCTGGCCGCTGGCGCTGGTGGCGCTCGTGCTCTATCCGCTGGTGTGGCTGCTTCTGCTTCCGTTTCGCGTGGTTGGAATCGCGGTGGGCGGCGCGCTGGAGCTGGTGAGCGCCGTTATCTTCTTGCCGGTAAGGCTGATTCGCGCTATTTGAACTGCCGCGCGTTGCTCACGGTGCAGCGCCGACGCCTTCCCTGTCCTGCACAAACCGTAAGCCAGAGTCCCTCGACATACGAGCGGAAGATGCTTTAGCGTGGAGCCATATGGCAGGTGTTTCTCTGGTTCTGGACGGGAAAGTTGCGCTCATCAGCGGCGGTTCGCGCGGCATTGGCGCGGAGACGGTTCGGCTGTTTACCGAGGCAGGGGCACGGGTGGCATTCAGCTATCGGCAGGCGCGGGTGCAGGCCGAGGCGTTGGCGGAAGAGTGCGGCGGAACGGCCCCGGGTCGAGGGCGGTGCGTGGCCATACAGCAAGAGCTGAATACACCCGGTGATGGGCACGCCCTGGTGGCAGCAGCGGTGCGCGCGTTTGGGCGGCTGGACATTTTGGTGGCGAATCACGGCATCTGGCCGGCTCTCGATGTGCCAATTGCCAAGATGGCCGAGAGCCAATGGCGGCAGACCCTGGGCGTGAACCTGGACGCTGTTTTTGGGATGGTGCAAGCGGCGGTGAGCCTAATGGAGAAGCAACCGCGGCTGGCCGGCGAGGCTAGAGGCCACATTGTTCTGATCAGCTCGACCGCAGGGCAACGCGGCGAGGCAAATCACGCCGACTACGCCGTTTCAAAAGGGGCGCTCATCAGCCTCACGAAGAGCTTGTCGAGCGAGCTTGCGCCCAAAGGGATTTACGTGAACTGTGTGGCGCCGGGCTGGGTGAACACAGATATGTCTGCCGCGACGCTGGGGCATCCCAAGTTGGGCGCGAAAATTGCAGCGGAGATTCCGGTGGGACGCGCGGCACGCCCGCGCGAGATCGCCGGGCCGGTGCTGTTTCTGTGCACTCCGCTGGCGGGATTTATATCAGGCGAGGTGCTCAACGTCAACGGCGGCGCGGTATTGGTTGGGTAAAGCAGGCTTCCAGATAATGGAGGAAGTATTGCCTCAGGAGCTAAAGCCCACCGTGTTTTTCTTGCGTTTGCGGCACGGCTGAAGTCGTGCCCTTTCAAAACTGCTCTGCAAGAGAAGCGGCTTTGCACTACTTGGAGAAGAGATCGATGCAAGGATTTTTGCGGGCGACGATGGCTTTGATGTTGCTGGCAGCGTCGCTGGCCACGCAAGCGCAAATTGCCCCCGATGCCGGGCAAAAGAATGCGAAGCAAGCGCGCGCAACGCTGGACGCGATGGTGCAGGCGCTGGGCGGGCAAGCCTGGCTCAATGTGAAAAACCAGATGCGGCATGGAAACGTGGCCGCGTTCTTTCATGGCGAGCCTTCTGGCGGCACCGCAGAGTTTTGGGCGTGCCACGTGTGGCCTGATCACGACCGCATCGAATACAGCAAACATCGCGACGTGGTGCAGTTTTATATTGGACGCGCGGGCACGGAGGTGACCTACAAAGGCAAGGCGTCAATGCCTCAGGAGCAGGTAGACGATTTTCTGCGTCGGCGCGAGCACTCGATTGAAACCGTTGTGAAGCTATGGCTCAACGATCCTAAAGCGATTCTGATTTACGAGGGGCAGCGGTTGGTTGAACGGCATCTGGCTGACCAGGTGACGCTGATTTCCGGCACGAACGAAGCCGCAACGATTTTGACGGACGCCGAGACGCACTTGCCGCTGCGCCACAGTTTCGAGTGGCGCGACCCGGTTTACAAAGACATGAACCTGGACGCGGAAGAGTACGACAACTATCACACGATCGATGGTCTTCCCACGCCGTTCACCATCACACACTATAAGAACGGCGACATCACGCGGCAATACTTTCTGGTTCATGTGACATACAACGAGGATTTGCCGGTGGATTTCTGGAGCGTGGACGCGGCTGAGGCGCGGATCAAGAAGTAGAGCCGCGCCCTTTCAATGTGGGCTTCGATATAATCCTAGGGAGCGCGGGGCGATGACGCCAGCCGCTCTATGGAGAATTGGATGACATTTGATATCCAGGAGATCCTGGGTCTGCTTCCTCACCGCTACCCGTTTCTGTTGATAGACAGAGTGGTCGAATTCGAACGCGGCAAACGCCTGGTAGCCATCAAGAATGTGACCTTCAACGAGCCCTTTTTCATGGGCCACTTTCCTGACTACCCGATTATGCCGGGAGTGCTGGTGATTGAGGCGATGGCGCAGGCCGGGGCGATCATCATGCTGAACGAGATTCCGGACCGCGAGAAGAAACTGGCGGTTTTCACAGGCATCGAGCGCGCCAAGTTTCGCCGGCCGGTGACTCCAGGCGATCAATTGCGCATCGAAGTGAACGTGCTGGCGTTCAAGAGCCGCCTGGGACGCATGGAAGCAAGCGCCTTTGTGGAAGGCAAGCTGGCCTGCCAGGCCACGCTGACCTGCTCGATTGTGCCGAGGGTGCGCGAGGCTGCTCCGGCAGCGGGCGAAACAAAGCAAGAGGCGGCGGAGTGACGATTCATCCGAGTGCTGTTATCGCCGCTGGCGCAGTAGTCCCCTCTTCGTGCAATGTGGGGCCATTTTGCACCGTTGGTCCCGAGGTGGTGCTGGGCGAAGATTGCACGCTTATCTCCCATGTTGTGCTGGATGGACGGACACGCATCGGCGCGCGCAACACGTTTCATCCGTTTTGCGCGGTGGGTGTTTCGCCGCAAGACCTGAAATACGGCGGCGAGCCGACGGCGCTGGAGATCGGCGACGGCAACACAATTCGCGAAAACGTGACCATCAGTCGCGGCACGGTGGGCGGCGGCGGCGTAACGCGCCTGGGTTCGAATTGCCTGCTGATGGCCGGAGTGCATATCGGCCACGACAGCCAAGTTGGCAGCAATTGCATTCTGGCCAACTGCGCAACGCTGGCCGGCCACGTGGTGATCGAGGACTTTGCTACCGTGGGCGCGTTCTGCCCGGTGCACCAGCATTGCATTGTGGGCAAGTATGCGTTTATCGGCGGCGGGACAATTGTGACGCAGGACGTGCTGCCGTTTTCGCTGACCTCGTCCAAGCGAGAAAACAAGGCCTTCGGGATTAATAAGATTGGGCTGGCACGGCGCGGATTTTCGCCGGAACGGCTGCAGGTGTTGCAGAAGGCTTTTCGATTGCTGCTGGCTGCCAAGCTGAACACCACGCAGGCTCTGGAGAAGATCAAGGAGCTGGAGGGCGAGGACGCGGCGCTGCTGGCGGCATTTATCGAACGCAGCGATCGCGGGGTGATCAAGTAACCATGAAACTTGGCCTGATCGCCGGCAACGGGCGGTTTCCGTTTCTGCTGCTGGACGCGGCGCGTGCGCAGGGAGTGGCCGTGGTGGTGGCGGCCATCCGCGAGGAAACTGACGCGGAGATGGACCAGCGCGCGGCCGCAGACAGCGGCATCAGCGTTCATTGGCTTTCACTGGGCGAGTTGTCGCGGCTGATTGAGACCTTTCGCAAAGAAGGCGTTGAGAAGGCCGTGATGGCCGGACAGGTAAAGCATAAACAGATTTTTTCCAGCATACGGCCCGATTGGCGGCTGGCCAAGTTGCTGATGAGCTTGCCGATTCGCTCGACGGATCGGCTGCTGGGCGCGGTGGCCAAGGTGCTGGGCGACGAGGGGATAGAACTGGTGAGCTCGACCGCGTTTCTGGAGCCTCTGCTCGCCGAGGAAGGCGTTCTGACGAGACGCGCGCCGGATGAGGACGAGCGGAAGAACATCGAGTACGGGTTGAGCGTGGCGGCGGCGGTGGCCGGATTTGATATTGGGCAGACCGTGGTGGTGGCAGCGCAGGCCTGCGTGGCTGTGGAAGCGATGGAAGGGACCGATGCGGCAATCGAGCGGGCCGGGTTGCTGATGCGGTCGCTGGACGACGACGCGGAAGTCTCCACGTCGATGGAAGACGCCGCCTCGACGCTCGAGCGTCGGCTTACTGTGGTGAAGGTGGCCAAGCCGAATCAGGATATGCGCTTCGACGTGCCTGTTATAGGGATGGCGACGGTGGAGGCAATGATCCGCGCAGGAGCAAGCTGCCTATCAGTCGAGGCCGGGCGCACACTGCTTTTTGACCGCGAGACGCTGATGGAGCGGGCCGGCGAGGCGGGAATTGCCATTGTGGGTACGGCGCGGCGAATGCCAATAAAGAGCCTGTAAAGGACTATAAATAGGTGACGCTATCCCACCTTAGGCACAAAAACAAAAACGTGCCAAAGGTGGGACACCTGACCTGTGGGGAAACCGGCCTTTGTGCTCTCCCACCCTTGCGGCAAAGACAAAAACGCCGCAAGGATGGGGCACCCGGTCCTTGTAGGCAAGGGGCGCACAATCTGATTCTGGAAGAATTCTCTGCGTCCTCTTCAACTCCACTCCCATCCAACCGTCTGGAGGTTCCTCGTGAAAATATTCCTTTTTCTCATCCTTGTTGCGGCGCTGGCGGTAGGCTTTACTCTGACCAGAGTTCATGCCGCAGACGCGTCGATGCCTGCCGTAGGGCAGGTCGCGCCCACGTTCACTCTGCCCTCGCAGGATGGGTCTGAGATCTCGCTCGACAGCTTTCGGGGCAAGTGGGTGGTGCTCTACTTCTATCCCAAGGACATGACTTCGGGCTGCACGATTGAGGCGCACAACTTCCAGCGCGATCAGGCAAAGTTTGACGCGGCCGGCGCGGTGATTCTTGGCGTGAGCGTGGATACACCCGACAGCCACAAACAGTTTTGCACCAAGGAGGGGCTGACCTTCCGGTTGCTGGCCGACCCGAAGCATAAAGTGGTGGACGAGTACGGTTCGCTGGGCAGCTTCATGGGAATCACGATTGCCAACCGTAACACCTTCCTGATTGACCCGCAGGGCAAGATCGCGAAAGTTTGGACTAAGGTGCAGGTGCAGCACCACTCCGAAGAAGTGCTGGCAGCGCTGGACGAATTGAAAAAGTAGGCAGCGGGTGAGTTTGAACGAACTTTCCCTCCAGGGCTAAAGCCCGCGCTGATTCCGCCGGCATTGTGCGGGGGTTGAAACCCCCGCCTCCCTCCGGTTTGATCATTTCCGCAAGCTGCGAAGTCGAGCCCTCTCAAAACATCTCTATTGCAAGAATGAATTTGTTTCAGACAATCGGAGAGCGGACGCAAAAAAGCCCGGCACGAGCCGGGCCTTTTTGCTTGCCTTGAACTACATGTTTCCGCTGCTACTTGGTTGCCTTTTTCGCAGGGGCCTTTTTCTTCTTCGCAACTGCCTTCTTGGCAACTGCCTTCTTCGCCGGAGCCTTCTTGGCAACTGCCTTCTTTGCAACTGCCTTCTTGGCGGGCGCCTTCTTTGCTGCTTTCTTAACGGCCAACTTGTTACCTCGTTTGGTGATTTTTTTGGCGCTCTTGCCAGCCGCAGCCTTCTTGGCCACAGCCTTTCCGCCCTTCGCGCCAGTCTTGCTCTTTTTTGCGGCGGACTTCTTTGCGGCCTTTTTGGCCACAACCTTTTTCGCGGCTGCCTTTTTGACTACAGCTTTCTTTGCCGGAGCCTTCTTAGCCGGGGCCTTTTTGGCAGCCTTTTTTGCGGGAGCTTTTTTCTTCGCGGCCTTTTTGACGGCCGGTTTTGAAATGGGTTCCTCCACGACTATGGCGATTGTCTCTTCAGCCACTCCCTCGTCGTCGTCCGAAGAGGTGAGCACGCTGGAAGTTTCAAACTCTTCGTCTTCGTCAAAGTCGTCGTGTTCGGATTCAAACTCCGCCGGCGAACCATTCTCTTCGCCGTCGCTCATTGCGTACATCCTGAAGACTTCTTCCATCCCAATGCCTCCAGCGGCTTGCCGCTGCACATCTTTGCGCCTTCATTTTTCACGCGGCGGAAAAAACCACACTCCACTCACGGAAATAATTCTAGCAATAGCTTGCACGTAAACACCATCGATTGACAAGTACGAAATGAGGTTCTGTGCAATTTATTTTTCTGCATGCGACTTGGAGTGGGCGACAGATTTCTTCACAGAAGGTTTTCCGGCGCCTGTTGTCCCACTTCTTTTCGGTCTTGCTGCAGTGCCTGAGTGCCTTGCGGGCGCGTGTTTCGCAGATGGCGCAATGCTCTTCTTCCGCGCGGCGGGACCGGTGGACTTGGCTGTTGCGCCCTTTGGTGGCGCGGTGTTGCGCGCATGCGTGGTTGACTGAGAGACGCCTGCGCGATGCCTGCGCGATGCGGCGCGAGGCGCGCTCGCGGGATCAGCGACATGAAGCCGGCGTCCTGCTTCCACACGAACTCCGGTGATGTTGTTCCAGCGGCGCAACTGATTCAGCGAGACGCCGAAGCGGTCAGAAATAGTTACCAGCGTCTCGCCCCTGCGCACGGTGTAGAGCTGCGTGCGCGCTGCGGGTGGGGCGGACGGCGCTACCGGAACAACCAGTGCCTCGACTCCTGAAATGCTGTCGGCAGAGCCAAGTTGATTGGCCGCAGCCAGCGCATCGACGGTCACGCGATACTCACGCGCCACTGAAACGAGCGAATCCTCGGGCGTGACGCGATGGTAGCGCCACGCGTTGCGCTTGGCCTCGGGGACGGCAGCGATGCGCTGCTCGAAGACGGCAGCCATGCCTCCCGGCAGATGAAGATCGAACGGCGCGTCGGGCGGCGTTACCAGACGAAGCAGGCTCGGGTTCAACGCCATCAGTTCATCGACCGGCGCAGAGACGAGGTCGGACACAAGGCGCAGATCGACCGGGTAGTTGATGGTGACGGTGTCAGTGAGCACAGGCGGATCGAGCGTGACATCGTCGAAGCCGTATTGCGTCGGGTGATTGGCGATGATGATGGCCGCGAGAATTTCAGGCACGTAGTTTCTGGTTTCGACGGGAAGGTTGTTGCGCTTGTATAGCTCCCAGAAATCGGCGTAGCCGGTTTTCTGAACGGCGCGCTGCACATTGCCAGCGCCCCAATCGTAGCCGGCCATGGACAAATACCAGTCGCCCAACTGGTCGTAGATGAACTTCATGTAGCGGGCGTAGGCGCGCGTGGATTTCTCGGGATCGAAGCGCTCATCGACGTAGGCATTGCGCGCGAGTCCGTAGTTGCCATGGGGCATGAATTGCCACATTCCGCCGGCCTTCGAACGGCGATTGAGCGCGCGCGGGTTGAAGCCCGACTCGGCGACCGCCAGATAAATCAGATCCTGCGGCACGCCTTCTTCAGCCATCACTCGCTGGATCATCGCCTTATACCGGCCGGCGCGCTCGAAGGAGTGGAGCAGGGTGTTATGGCCCTTTTTGGTGTTGGCGAAGAAGTTAATGAACGTGGCCACATAGTCGTTGACTACGAGCGGCAGATCGGAATTGGTGGTGGCCAGATCGGCCCTTGCAGAGGCCACCAGTTTGGGATCAACCACAAAGGTCACATCTTCCGCTGCTTCGGCCGGCGTGGGCTCTTCTTTGGGCACGAATCCATTGCCCTGCTTGAGAGCCTCCATCTCGAGCGCGCTGACGCCGTCGACAATGCGGTCGAATTCCTCCTGCAACTGGGCATCGCTCTTGATGTCGATGCCAGACGAAAGCATGAGGTCTACGGCGCGATCGAACTCCTGCTTGGCCTCAACCAACAATCCCTTGCGATAATCGGCTTCGCCGCGGGCGTAGGCGTCTTCCACCTGCTGAATGAGCACGCGCACACGTTGTTTTTCAGGAGTAAGCGCGGGTGTGGCGGGAGCGGGGGCCGTCGATGCTTGCACGATTGGCGCAAGGGCGGGCGCCATGGATTGTGGCGCAACAACTTTGCCAGCGCTCGTGGATGCTGTTGGCGCACAGCCTGCCAGAGAGAGGGCCAGCAGGGCGCAACTGAAAAATCGATAGCGGGTCTTTCCAATTTGCATGATGAATATTGTTTCGCCAACTTTGAAAAGCCGCAGAAGGCGCTATGCCGATGATAAGCTATGCCATGGAGGCATGCGCGCTTTAGAGCAATTTCGGAATTCACGTCGTCCTCTCGAGGGCATTGAAAGTTGGCTTTTACTTCCACCCCAACGACAAGGACCCGTCGTTGGGGACCCTGGTTGAGGAAAGAGCCACTTGAGTATGAGTTTTCGATCAACAGTAATTCCGAAATTGCTATAACGGCGCGAAAAGCCTCTTTCGCCTACCCCATGGACGCACGCTTCCTAAGAAATTTTGCGATCATCGCCCACATCGACCACGGCA
>JBAPYY010000277.1:0-1896 GCA_049284975.1 Occallatibacter sp. | reverse complement strand
ACATTGAACAACGCCGTCAGCAACCAGTAAATCAGAGGGCCGGGCAGATAGAAGCTGCTCTTCCGCCCAGCCGCGCGTTCGGGATTGCGGAAGCTTCGGTAGTCGACGAGCATATCGCCGGCCATGGCCACCGCAATTCGTCGCCGCACGCGTCCCGGCAGAGCGTACTGGACGAGCGGTCCGTCAAAGGTCGTCACGTGGTTGGCGATGATAAGCATCGGCTCGCCGGAGGCGAGGTTTAGTTTTTTTGGCGCGACGACGCGAGGATTTGCCAGCAGCCAGACCAACGGCTGCGCAACCGCTTCAATGAAGGCTACGCGCAGCCATTGGAAGGGTATGAGCCACGGCCAGTAGGGGTAAATGTGGTGCTCCGACTCAGGTTCCCCATACTGTTGAGTGTGGACGGACGCGTTGTCGCCACTTTGCCGGGCGTCCCGTTCCCGCACGCTGTCATTCTGAGCGAGCCTGAGCGCAGCGAAGGGGAGTCGAAGAACCTGCGGTTGCTTTTCGTGCGAGGGGTGGGGACCCGACGAATCTCGCGCTCCCTCGGTCTCACCAGCCGCCAACGCGCGCAATTCCCCGAGCGTCTCTGCCTGCTCGAGCAATCCGCTCTCGGGCGCAATTCCCAGTCGTTCTTCAAGCGCCGCCGCCAGTTGCACGCGCCCGAGGCTGTCCAGTTGAAGATCTTCAGTCAGCCGCAGTTCATCTCCTGTGCCGGCCGGCGTCTCGCCGGTGATTCCCGCAATCAACGCCAGTAGCCAGTCCGACGATGCCGCAATGGCGCTTGCGCGGGCCTTTGCATCTTCGCCTGCATTGGATGCTGCAGACACAGCCTGAATCTGGGCCAGCCACGCCTCCACAACCTTGCGCCTAACTTTGCCGGTCGAGGTGCGCGGCAAGTCCGGCTCCGGCCACAGCATCCAGCGACGTAACCGCTGAAATTCCGCCAGTCTGCGGTTGGCGTTTTCTATGGCCGCGGCGGCTGCCTGTTCGCCGTGGCCGCGCATGGCCAGCACCGCACAAGGCTCCGGGCCAGCCGCGGTCTCCATGGCCACCACTGCGCAGGCCGCCACGTCCGGCTCCTGCTCGACGGCGGTTTCCAGGTCTTCGGGGTGCAGGTTCACCCCCGACGCAGTCACGATTACTTCACTCTTGCGGCCCAGAAAGCGTAACTCGCCGCTATCGGCAACTTCGGCCAGATCGCCTGTGGCCAGCCATTCATTCTCGCGCGGCTGGAACGCTCCATTCCGCCAGCTTCCACCCGAGATTGCTGCGCCCCGCACCAACACCTCACCGTCCGGTCCGAGCTTTACCTCGCGTCCGGGCATTGGCTTGCCGATGGTTCCATGCGCGACATGAAAGGGGTGGTTGAGAGTGATCAGCGCGCTGGTTTCCGTCATCCCGTAACCCTGCACTACCACGAGTCCAAGCGCGTTCCAGAACTTCTCCAGCGGCCCGCCAAGCGCGCCACCACCGGAGATCAGCGCCCAAAATTTTAAGCCGAACTCGGAGTGAACATCGCGAAAGCGCCACCAGCGCGTCCACGCACTGGCGCCCTCTGATGCGACAATCCGCTCCTCTAGACCAGGATGGCCGGCTTCCAGATGAGTCTTGAGCAGCGCCATCACGCGCGGTACAGCGGCCAGCACGCTGATGCGCTCGCGTTTGATGGTTTCCGTCAGCCGCGAGGCCACCAGGCGGTTCTCGAAGTGAACTTCGGCCGCGAAGATAGGCGGAACCCAAAGCCCCATGGTCTGCCCGAAGACGTGGCTCAAAGGTAGCGTATGCAAAAAGCGCAGAGGGTGTGCCAGCAGCCGCTCCCAGCGCATATAAGGCTGAGCTCCCCGTTCGATTGGCTCCACGCTGGCCAAAATATTTCCGTGCGTCAGCACCACA
>JBAPYY010000276.1:0-4179 GCA_049284975.1 Occallatibacter sp. | reverse complement strand
ATCTTCGGCGAAGTCGTCGAAGGCCAGGAGATCGTCACTAAAATCTCTCTGGTTCCACGCGGCGGCCAGGACAAGCCCAAGACCCCCGTCGTCCTCGAATCCGTCGTCATCGAGCGCGTCGCGTAGGAAAATTCGCTCTAATGATAAAAATGGGTGCCCCACCCTTTCGCCTTTTCTGGCGAAAGGGTGGGAGCCGCGAAACTCAAACTCGCAATGCACATTAAGATACTCGTCGCGATTGCAGATGATTTCCCTCCCGGCGCCCAGAATCGAGAGATGAGCTTGCGCGCCAGCCAGCCGTTATTCTCCTCCCGGAGGGAGGATGCGAAAATAGCCCGGTATGAAGCGGAGCGCAATGCTGGGAACACCGAACGGCATACAAGTGCGGCCCGTAGGGCCGCAATGAAGCCGCTCTCGTTGGCTGCCGCTTCGATTCGTCAGCGATGTGCCCGGTCCGTACCATAACCTTGGCCTACCCCCCACCCCCGGTACCCTCTGAGAGCCCTTTCTTGACTCGTTACTTGCGCGTAACAAATGTATTATCAAACACTTGCGATTTTAACCTATTGGCGAATCAGTAACGGTAAGCCCTCGATTTTGCACGTTTTTTGACCCCGAAGTAGCCGTTTTAAGCCGGAAAGAGCCTCCTTTTCGCTGACAAGATGGGCCCATGTTAAAGTCAGCGACAGTCACGGAGTATCGATGAAGCACGATTTTGCAGCCCCTATTTCAGATATCCTCGCTAAACGGCGGATCGCTTTGCTGTGCTTTTTCTTAGTCGCTGGCGCGGCCCTCGCGCAAAGTCTCCAACCCTCCGCTGCGCATCAGGAAGAAGCCAAAGTAACCGTCCCCGTTCTCCTCGTCAGCGACATTCACTTCGAGCCGTTCTGGGACCCGGCCAAAGTTCCGCAATTGGCCGCCGCACCGATCGACAAATGGAACACCATCTTCTCCGCGCCAACATCACCCGATCAGCAGCAGCGGTTTTCAGCGTTGCAGCAAGCCTGCCATGCACACGGAGCCGATACGTCATTTCCGCTGTTCGACTCCAGTTTGAAGGCCATTCGCAGCCATGCCGCCGGTGCCAGATTCGTCGCCATGAGCGGCGATCTCATCTCCCACGCATTTCAATGCAAGTACAACGCGGTCATTCCCAACTCCACGCCAGATGCTTACGCGGCCTTCGTTGAGAAGACGCTGGATTATGTGATCGAGGAGTTAGATAAGTCTTTTCCCGGCGTGCCCGTCTATGTAGCCATGGGAAACAACGACTCCGATTGCGGCGACTACCGGCTCGACGCCCACAGTGACTTTTTGCGAAATACCGGCAAGGAAGTTACCAAGGACTTCCCCGCATCCGTGCGCGCGGCCGCTGAAGAAAGTTTTGCAGCCGGCGGTTATTACAGCGTCACGCTGCTCGCACCTATTGAAAACGCGCGCCTTCTGGTTCTGAACGATATATTCATGTCGAGCAACTACGCCACCTGCGCGGGCAAACCCGATCCTGGCGCGGCGGAAGCGCAACTTACCTGGCTCCGTCAACAACTGGCCGATGCCCGCGCCAAAAAACAAAAAATCTGGGTCATGGGCCACATCCCGCCGGGAGTCGATCTGTACTCAACAGCTTCTCACTTGGTGAACGTTTGCGGCGGCCGGAAGCCAATAATGTTTCTCTCATCGGAGAAGATGGCGGACGTGTTAGCAGAGTATAGTGATGTGGTCGAGTTAGCTATCTTCGCTCATACGCACATGGATGAACTACGCCTCTTGAAGCCGGAGACGGCAGCAGGAAAGGGCGTAGCGGTCAAAATGATCCCGTCCATCTCGCCCATCCACGGAAATCATCCATCGATAACTCTCGCCCAGGTAGATCCTTCAACGGCCGCGCTGGTGGACTACAAAGTATTCGCCGCTTCGAACACGACCGGGGTCGATACCAAATGGGCAGAAGAGTACGATTTTGCGCGCAGCTTCCGCAGTGCGGAATTTACATCGTCTTCTGTAAGCCATGTAATAGCCGGATTTGCAGCAGACCCCGACGCGAAGACCTCAGCCAGTGAGCGCTATATTCAGAATTTCTCAGTGGGCTTCGCTTCGCCCCTGCTTCGCCTGGCCTGGCCCGAGTATGTTTGCACGCTGTCAAATTACACTGCGGAATCATTTAGATCGTGTGCTTGTCCTGCGGGGCCCTGATGCGCTCCTCGCCGCGCTCTTCGGTTTTTTCGCCGGCGCCGACGCTCTTCCAAACTCGTCCACAACTCCATCGCTGATTAACAACTCAACCGGTGAGCTCGCCCGCAGCTCCAGTCCGGTCACGGTCAGACGCACCTTGCGAAAGCGGATTACTTCACCGTTTTTTTCAAACTCCGCCTCTTCAATCTCGATCAGCCCGGCGCGCGTCATGGCATCGAGCAGCCCGTCAAACTCGTTCCGGCTCATATTGCCCGCATGGTCGAGACTGCGTTGCAAAGTGCCGGAAGCTTTGTAATCCACCGCCCGCAACTCGTCGGCAATTGCCTGCATCAGTTCCCGTTCAGCCGCTGTCGGACGCCGAAATTGCCTGAGCACCGCTCCCGCCGGGTCGCACACATCGCAGATTCCGCACGGCCGGCTAGCGTCTTCCACGTCGCCAAAGTGCCGCACCAGCGCGCCCATCCGGCAATCGGTGGAAGTGGTGAAGCGCAGCACTTTCTCAAACTGCTCGGCACGGTACTGCGCCTGCACCGCGTAAGTCTTCTTCCATCCGGGGCCGCCCGCGGTTACGTTTCCGCCAAAATCCACCAGCGCCCCGCCGTGAATTTCTAACTTTTCGAGAGCCTTGTCGAACTCTTCTTCCGCGAGTTTCGACGCCGCGCGCAGATCATCAACAGGTTGAGGGTTTTCACCAAGTGCGCGGGATACTTGTTGCAAATGCTCCAGCGGCGGATAGTCGCGGTTCAGGAAAAAATCGCGCATTCGCTGGTCGGCATAGCTATGCATCAAGTAGGTTCGGCTCAGCTCGCCATCGCGCCCTGCGCGGCCAATCTCCTGGTAATAACCTTCCAGTGTGGCCGGCAGCCCGGCGTGAATCACCGTACGAATGTCGGCTTTGTCGATGCCCATTCCGAAAGCGATCGTAGCTACCACCACCTCCAGCTTGCCGGCCTGGAATGCGGTCTGCACCCGCTCTCGCGTGGCCGCGTCAAGGCCCGCGTGATATGCCGCGGCCGGAATCCGTGTTCCCGCTTTCGTTTTGGTTGCGGACAATTCCGCAGCCAGCTTCTCGGCCCCCTTGCGCGAAGTGGCATAGACAATTGCCGGGCGCCGCTCGGCGTTGGCCAGCAGGCCGCAGATTGCACCCGGCCGCTCCGGCATGGAAAGCTCCACCACTTCAATCGCCAAATTGTCTCTGCGGAAGCCGTGAATGAACTTCGCCGGCTTCACCATCCCCAGTTGCGTCAGGATGTCGGCTTGGACTGAAGGAGTGGCTGTGGCAGTGAGGGCCAGCACCGGCGCAGGGCGCAGGGCGGGAAGGTATTGGCCGATCATCCGGTAATCGGGTCGGAAGTCGTGTCCCCATTGCGAAATGCAATGCGCCTCGTCAATGGCGACGAGCGCGGGCTTGCGCTTGGCTAGCATCTCGCCAAAGCCGGGAACACGCAGCCGCTCCGGCGCAATGAAAAGGAATTGCAGACTGCCATTGAGATAATCGACGCAGGCTTGTCGCGCAACGCTTCGGTCAAGGCCGGAGTGAATCCGGCCCACCTTGAGTCCCAGCGCGGTCAACTTGGCCGCCTGGTCTTCCATCAGCGCAATCAGGGGCGAAATCACCAGTGCCGTGCCTCCCAAGGCGAGCGCGGGCAATTGGTAGCAGAGCGATTTGCCAAAGCCCGTCGGCATCACCAACAGCAGGTCGCGCCCGTCGATTGCTGCGCGGCAAACCGCCTCCTGATTTGCCCGAAACCGCGCAAACCCGAAGACGGAACGCAGCAACTCTGCAAGCTCAACCGGCTCGGCCACTGCATTCGAAATGTGAGGAGTCGTCAAAAAGAAGAACGTCCAAGGCGCAAAGATGCGAGAATGTGCGCAGCACCTCTTTCAACTTTACAGGAAGCAGGGTCTCGCCCGCGAAGGCAGCGAACGGGAAGCATTCTTTTGGATATTCGCGACAAAACGATGACATCTTCGAGCGTAATGGGT
>JBAPYY010000275.1:0-17948 GCA_049284975.1 Occallatibacter sp. | reverse complement strand
GCCCTGGGCATTTCGGTGCCGCCCACCGCGGAAATCATCCGCAACATCATGCTCACCACGCAGTACGTGCAGGATCACGTCGTCCACTTTTATCACCTGCACGCGCTCGACTGGTTGGACATCGTCAACGCTCTCAAAGCCGATCCCACGAAGGCCGCGCAGCTGGCGCAGTCGTTTTCGAAGTGGGACAAGAACACGCCTGCCTACTTCACCGAAGTGCAGGACAAGATCAAGGCCTTTGCCGCCAGCGGTCTGGGCATCTTCGCCAACGGTTATTGGGGCCATCCGGCCTACAAGCTGCCGCCCGAAGTGAACCTGATCGGCGTAGCGCATTATCTCGACGCGCTGCAGTGGCAGAAGGAAATCGTTAAGATCCATGCGGTTTTCGGCGGAAAGAACCCGCACCCGAATTACCTTGTCGGCGGCGTGCCGTGCTCCATCAACGTCAACGAGGTGGCGGCCATCAACATGGAGCGGCTCGACCTTGTGTCGCGGCTCATCAGTCAGGCCGACGAGTTCGTCAACGAGGTCTATATCCCCGACCTGCTGGCCGTGGCCTCCTTCTATAAGGACTGGTCAAAGTACGGCGGCGGGCTGCACAACTATCTCAGCTACGGCGAATTTCCGACCGCCGGCTACAACCATCCTGAGAGCTTCAAGTACGCGCGCGGCGCAGTGCTCAACCGCGACCTCTCGACCGTGCTTCCGGTCAATACGCGCGACTCGCAGGAGATCAAGGAGTACATTGCTCACTCCTGGTACACCTACGACGGCGGAAACGACGTCGGTCTGCATCCCTGGGCGGGCGAGACCAACATCAAGTACGCCGGCCCCACGCCTCCGTTCGAGAGCCTCGAGGGTTTCGACAAGTATTCGTTCCTCAAGACGCCGCGCTGGAAGGACAACGCGATGGAAGTGGGACCGCTGGCTCGCCTGCTGGTTTCTTATGCAGCCGGCCACGCGGATGTGAAAGAGACCGTGGGCATGGTGCTGGGCAAGCTCAACGTGCCCGTCGATGCTCTTTTCAGCACCCTTGGACGCACCGCGGCGCGCGGCATCGATGCGGCGCTGGCCATGATCTGGCTCAAGGAGTTCTACGGCGATTTAATGGACCGCGTGAAGATCAACGAGGTATCCACGTTCAACGGCGAGAAGTGGGAGCCGAAGTCCTGGCCGGCCGATGCGGAAGGCGTGGGCATGGTCGAAGCGCCTCGCGGCGCGCTGGCGCACTGGATCAAGATTCACAACGGCGCCATCGACAACTACCAGCTCGTCGTGCCGACCACGTGGAACGGCTCACCGCGCGATGTGAAACAGCAGCGCTCGTCGTTTGAGTCGGCGTTGATCGGCACCCCGGTTGCGAATCTCGAGCAGCCCCTCGAGATCATCCGTACCATCCATTCCTTTGACCCGTGTCTGGCCTGCGCCGTGCATCTGTACGATCCGCAGGGACGGCACCTTCACCAGGTTTCATTCGAGTGACGGCCATGAGTAATCCAAGCTCTGCTGCGGGAATTGCCGCAACCAACGGATTTTCGGCCAATGGCCACCAACCGGTCGAGTATCGGCGGATTTATGTATGGGAACTGCCGGTACGCGCCTACCATTGGATCAACGCAATCGCCCTGGTAGCCCTGTGCGTTACCGGCTACCTGATCGGCTCTCCAGTCCGCACGTCCTATGTGTCGGAGTCCTTTCAACAGTACTCATTCGCTTGGGTGCGTTACATCCACTTCACGGCCGCCTACGTTTACCTCTTCAACTTTCTGGCAAGGCTCTATTGGGGCTTTGTCGGCAACAAATACGCTAAATGGACCGCTTTCTTCCCGTTCAAGCGGGCACAACAGCAAGAGATCGTTGATGTAATCAAAGCCGATGTGCTGGAAGTGCAGATGCATGGGCCGATCTCCACTGGCCACAACGCGCTGGCCGGCCTCATCTACTTCGGCACGTTCCTGGTGTTTGTCTTCCAAACCATAACTGGCTTCGCGCTGTACTCCAGCATGAGTACGTCGTGGCTACCGAGGATGTTCCTCTGGGTTGTGCCGCTGATGGGCGGGGAATTTACCGTGCGCTTCTGGCATCACCTTTTCCTGTGGTTCTTTGTCACATTTGTTATCATTCACATCTATCTTGCGTTCTATCATGACTACATCGAGGGGCGCGGCACGGTATCCTCGATCATAGGCGGATGGAAGTTTGATCGGGTGAAAAAGGGTGACAAATAACCCGGAAGCTACGAAAAAGAAAAAGACGCTGGTGCTTGGGCTTGGCAACGTCCTGATGGGCGATGAAGGTATCGGTGTACACGTTGTGCGAGCGCTTGAGAAACAGTCATTGCCCGCTGGCGTAGAGTGTCTGGATGGCGGCACGGGCGGATTCGTTCTGCTCGAGCCGCTCCAGAACGCTGACCACATTATTCTCATTGACGCAGCCGCCGACGGTAACCCTCTGGGCACCGTCTCCCGCACGACACCTCGCTTTTCGCACGACTATCCGCCCACGCTCACTGCGCACGACATAGGCGTCAAAGACCTGTTGGATGTCTTCTACATCCAGGGCGGTGGACCGGATATAGTGCTATACGCCATCACCATCGATCCCAAACAGCCAATCTCGATGGACATCTCCGCCGGAGCCGCCAAAGCCGCTGAAGAAGCCGTCGAGAGAATTCTGGCGGAGCTAGAGCATTTTCGGTTCAAGTGTTAACAAAACTTTGGGTGCCCCATCCATTGTGCGTTCTTTGCACAATGGGTGGGAGACACGGAGCTTCATTTTGATCGTAAACAGCTAAGTCGAAAAGGCTCTAAAGTCCAACTCCGTCAGCTGATTACTTGGCGTGCTCGTTCAACTTTCCGATCACCTGCTTCAACGCTTCGAGTTTTTGCCCGGCTTCGGCAAGTTTCCCGGCCGCAGTTAATCGCTGATAATCGTCAAAATCCCTGCCTGCCTCTTTAATCAGTGCATTCAGGTCTTCTTTCGCTTGAGGCGCAGAAGGTGGCAATCCCGCAAGTTGATTTGCCGCCGCCGGCGCATTGGTCGACTCAGATCCGCTCAGCGATGAAATGCCTCCGCCAAACAATGACGACAGAGCCGCCTCAAAGGTGGGCGCGTAGGCGAGACGGTCTTGCAGCGCCAGCACCACTAGCCGCAACTCCGGCATGGGGCTGCGGTCGGCCTGCAGGTAGATCGGCTCCGCATACAGCAGCGCCTTGCCCGATGGAATCACCAGCAGCGTTCCGCGTCGCACATGCGATCCTTGCTGATTCCACAACGACAATTGCCCGGAAAGCTGCGCATTCTGATCGATGCGCGCCTCAATCTGCAACGGCCCGTCGATCTGTTTGGTCTTGGGAAAGTCGTAGACAATTGAGGTGCCATAGCGCTCGCCGTCGCTGCGACCGGCAATCCAGCCGATCAAGTTGTTGCGATTGGCGGGCGTAAACGGCAATATCTCCACAAATTCCGCGCCGGTTTCCCCAGGCAACTTCATCAATACAAAGTTTGGTTCCATCGGCTGTGCAGCCTGAGCGCCGCTCTGATCCGTTCCCACTTCTGTGGCGACGTTCCACAAGTCTTCTCGGTTGTAGAAGACTTGGGGATTGGTCATGTGATAAAGGCCGTAAACTTCGGCCTGTAACTTGAGCAGCAATTCCGGATAACGCACGTGCTTGCGCAACCCGGCCGGCATCGCCGACGCGTCCTTGAAAAGGTTCGGAAAAATCGCGCGATAGGCCGCGAGAATCGGGTCCTGATTGTCGAAGACATAAAGTGTCGTCGTCCCGTCGTATGCATCTACGACCGCCTTGACGCTGTTGCGCATGTAGTTGACCGACTGGCCGTCGACAAAGTAATGCGTGGAATACGGATAGGTATCCGATTGCGTGAACGCATCTAAAACCCATGAGAGCCGGCCGTCTTCGCCCAAAACAATGTAAGGGTCTTGATCGAAGGTAAGAAATGGCGCCAGGGCCGCGACACGCTCACGTACCGTCCGCCGCATTAGCAAGCGGCTTTGCGCGTTCACATCGTCGCTGAACGGCAGCTTCGTTAGATCTCCGCGGTCGAACGCGATAAGAATGCGGCGCAAGAGTCCGCCCAACTCTATGCCGCCATTGCCCTCGTAGGAAGCAAGGTTGTTGCTTTCGCCTTGCGGGTAGTTGAATTCCTGTTGCCGCGTCTTTACGTAGACGTCGGTATTGGTCATTTCGCCAAAGTAAATCTCCGGCCTTGTCACTCTGAGGCCTGAGGTCGTGCTTTGCACGGGCATATTGCTCAACATCAGCGCGGGCCGGCCTTCGGCCGTAAAGCCGTTTACCGGATTCATCGTAATGCCGTAGCCGTGGGTGTAAATCAGTTTTTCGTTGATCCAGTTGCGGCTGCTTTCCGGCAGCTTCTCCACGTTCAGCTCACGCGCGGCCAGCATCACCTCGCGCATCGAGCCATCGATCTCGTAACGATCGATGTCGATGTCGGGAAAGTCGTAATAGGTGCGAATCTCCTGAATCTGGCGCAGCGTATCCTGCAGCGCCTTCACATCCCACAGTCGGATATTCTGCAACGTAAGCTGGTTGTTGGCAGGATCGGTCGCGTCTACAGTTGTCTCGGCGGGAAACTCGCGCAGCACGAAGCGGTCAAGGCCGAAGGCTTGCTGAGTCATTTCAATGTTATGCACAATGTAGGGCTGCTCGCGCATCAGTTCGTTGGGTTTGACCAGAAAGCTCGAGACATACCAGCCCACTAGTCCGACAACGGCATAACAGAGTACAGCCGGGGCCAGAGATGCCACCAGCCAGCGTCCACGCGGCGCAAACAAGCCGCCCGCCGCGGCGATTACCGCTCCCACCACCAACGCTACGCAAACCACGAGTAGCCCGGTGAGCGTGACATGCGCATCTGTGTATGTCACGCCGTCGAAGATAGTGTGGTGCTCAAACAATTGCTCAAAGCGGGAGAGATATACCCGAAAAGCGACAACGAACAACAGAAATGCAGCCGCCATCGACAGTCCGCGCCACGGCAGTTCCGATAGGCTGCGGCGGCTGCCTGTGAGCGCGCGCGATCCGCCCGCAACAACCAGAAACACAGCAGCTAGGAGGCAGGCGATTACGCTCAGCGTCATCAACCAGCCGACAATCAGTTGCCATGCAGGCAGGGTGAACAGATAGAAGCCGAGCGGCCTGCCAAAGATTGGGTCGGCAGTGGTTCCGGCGGTCTGCGGCGCGTACCACCAAAGGGCAAGCGTTTGCCACTGCGCGGCCATGGTGCCGCCCGTAATGAAGGCAATGATCAGAGAACCGCCAACGGAAACGATGCGCAGCACCGGCTTCAGCGATAGCTTCACCTCTTGGCCGGCGATGAAGACGGTGTGATCGCTAGGCAGATCGTCGCGGTGAGCTCGCTTGAGAGCGGAAAATATCCCGAACAAGATAAGAAATGTGAGGACCATGAAGGCCGCGAAGATGCCCCACTGAAGCCCCCGCGCCTTCCAAAACACGTCCTCGTACCCAAGCGACTTGAACCAAAGCAGATCGACCCAGTAAGAAAGCGCGGTCCGGCTGCTGAGTACGATAACGGCGATGATGGCGATGAGAAACATCAATCCGCCACGGCGGGGACGCGGCGACGTTGTCAGCTTTGGCCAATTGATTGTATCGGGCAACTCTTTACCCCATTCTTTCGGTTATTGTGATCTCTGTGCGCCGGGAGCGCCCGGAACGCAAGATTGAGGGGTTCCGGAAACCTGAGAAGTCGCCGGTCACACCAACTCCACTCTAATCTTCTTCAGCGCTTCCTGCAGGCGAAAATTGCAGGCTACGGCCGCGCCTTCCTCGCTTGGTCAACGATTTATGACGAATTAGTGCCTGCTGGATTTTGCGCCTTCGGAGACTGCAAACCCTGGCCCGCGCATGCTACCCTCACATATCAACATGAGCAAGATACCCTCCACGCAAACCCAACCTGTCATGGCTAACCTGCCTCGCGTGCTGGGCGCCAGTCAAGCTACGGCCTTCGTCGTTGGTACCGTAATCGGCAGCGGCATTTTTCTAGTGCCACGGGAAATGATGCAGGATGTGGGCTCTTCTGCGCTGGTCTACCTGGCCTGGATCGCAGGTGGGCTGCTCTCTCTTTTCGGCGCCATGACCCTGGCTGAGTTGGGAGCTATGCTCCCGTATGCCGGCGGCGGGTATGTCTACCTGCGCGGCGCATACGGCGACACATCGGGCTTTCTCTATATGTGGACCTGGTTTGCCGTGGCCAAACCAGCATCGGCCGCGGCCATCACGATAGGCCTCGCACGCACTCTGGAGTTCTTCCCTGCATTCAGCGGTCTCACTCATCAAGCCATAGGAGGACCCATCCCGCTGCTGTGGTCGCAGATCTTCGCCATTGCTGTGGTCTGGTTCATGACCGGCCTTAACTACCTGGGCATTAAAAAGGCGGGCGATTTCCAACTCGTCTTCACTGTTCTCAAGGGCATACTCATCCTCATTGTGGTGGCGCTCTGCTTCTCTTCTGCCTCTGGCTCCCTGGGCAATTACTCCACTGTCCTGCCCCATGCCGTGGGAGGCTTCGGCGGCTTCATGCTGGCGATAATCGCCACTCTCTGGGCTTACGATGGCTGGCCGGACCTCGTGATTCTTGCTGGCGAGATCAAGCGACCGGAGCGAAACCTGCCCATAGCTCTGATTGGCGGCTTGTGCATCATAGGCTTTCTCTATATGGCCACCAACGCCGCCATGCAATACGTTCTCTCCGCCACCCAAATCGCCGCTAGCAACCAGCCTGCCGTGGCAGCGCTAAAGGTCGTCGCGGGTCCGGCCGGAGCAAGTTTTGTGGCCGCCGCCATGGCTATTTCCATCTTCGTCACTCTCAACGGCACCGTAATGTCCGGCGCACGCGTTCCCTTTGCCGCGGCCCGCGACCGGCTCTTCTTCCGTCAGTTCGCGCGCATCAGCCCGCGTTTTCAGTCCCCCTCCACTTCACTCGCCATTCAGGGAGTAATCGCTACCATTCTCTTGCTCTTCCTCAGCCAGTTTCAGCAGCACTTTGAGCTGGCCATTTTTTCCGAGTGGATTTTCTATATGCTCATCGCCACAACGGTCTTCGTCTATCGCCACCGGCGGCCTGATCTGGCGCGCCCTTACAAGGTCTGGGGATACCCACTGCTGCCGGCCATTTTTGTCTTCTGTGCAGCAGTCGTACTCGTGTACAGTTTTCTGGGCAACCTGAAAGGCTCGCTGCTCGGAACAGCTCTGATTTTGATTGGCCTGCCGGTGCTGTGGCTTGTCCGCAAAATGTATCCCGGACCGCCCGCAGAGTTGGAGGGAATGGAGAAATAAGCCAGCCGGAAAGGCGTGCGTTCTTCTGGATTCAGTCCCAATTTTCGTTCATCGACGCGCTAACTCCGCTTTTTTGCCGCTTCTTCGTATACTGCCGCGTACTCCCGTGCCGGCTGCTCCCAGCTATGGTTCCGCGTCATGCCATTGAGCATCAGCTTTTTCCAGCCTTCTTTATCTTCAAAAGCAGTGAGAGCGCGGTCGATCGCATCGCGCAAACCCTCGGCTCTCATACCCCTGAACTTGAATCCCGTCCCGGTTCCCTGCTTTGGATCCCACTCTTCGATGGTGTCATCCAGGCCGCCAGTGGCGCGCACCACGGGCACTGTGCCGTACTTGAGCGAATAAATTTGGTTCAGCCCGCAAGGCTCGTAGAGCGACGGCATAAGAAAAATATCGGCCCCTGCTTCGATCTTGTGCGACAGCGCGTCGTCGTAACCGATGCGCACAGCCACGTTCGCCTTGTTCCAGAATGCCCAATCGCGGAAGAACTTCTCATAGCTCGACTCGCCCGAACCCAGTGCGACCACGGCCACATCCAATTCAGACAGCCGGCCGGCAACCTGCTCTAGTAGATCAAAGCCTTTTTGGAGAGCGAACCGCGAGACAATCCCAATCACCGGGGTCGAGTTCCCCACCCGCTCCAATCCGAAGGCTCGAAGCAAATCCGCACGGCACTCCCGTTTCCCGGTCAAATCCTCCGGCGTGTAATGCGCCACCAGGTTCGCGTCCGTCGCCGGGTTCCACTGCGCATAATCCACGCCATTCAGAATCCCGCGCAGATCCGCCGCTCGCCCTCGCAACACGCTGTCAAGCTGGTTGCCGAACTCCGGCGTCTGAATTTCCTCAGCATATTTGCGGCTCACTGTTGTGAGAATGTCCGAGTAGACCAGGCCGCCCTTGAGGAAGTTGAAGCTGTCAAACTGCTCGAGCTTGTCCATGGTGAAAATCTCCCAGGGAAATAGCAGCCGCTCGGTGGTGACCGGCGGAAACGCCCCCTGGTACGCAGCATTGTGAATGGTCATGACCGTCCCGGCATTCTTCAGTAGCGGGTCAGAGCCAAAGGTCGTGTGGAGATAAACAGGAATCAGCGCCGCCTGCCAGTCATGCACATGAAAGACATCCGGCACGCCAAGTAGCTTGGTCGCCTCCAGCACCGCTCGACAAAACAGCCCAAAGCGCTCCCAATTGTTGGAATAATCACCATCCGAAGTTCCGTAAAGCCCTTCCCGGTCAAAGAGTTCCGGGCAATCTATAAAGTAGTACTGAACCCCGGCGCGCTTACCGCCATCCACAACTCCCACGAAGTGGTTGTAGTACTCAAAAGGAATCGTGATGGAGCGGACCGCGTACTTCAATTCTCCCTTGATCTGCCGCCGCACGCCCGCGTAGTGCGGCAGGTAAACCGTTACCTCATGGCCCAGCTTGACCAGTTCCAGAGGCAGCGCTCCCACCACGTCCGCCAACCCCCCGGTCTTGGCAAACGGCACGCACTCCGAAGCCGCAAAAGCAATATGCATTACACCAACTCCAAAGCCGGCGAACCAATCCGCTTATACCGATAAAACGACTCGCCAAAGGGCCAGTCTACTTCACGGGATGAATCGGATGCGTCGCCGGTCATCGAAGATGTAATACCCTGAGGTGTAAAGATGCCGTGTCCGGTACTGCCGCGTCTGGACAGGTTTGCCATTCCGAATCTCGTATTCTGTTATCTGATAAGCAGTTTCGCACGCTTCGCAATTACCCTCGTGCAAGTTGTCCCAAGTCCTGAGGTGAAGTGGGTTGGCCTTAGAAACTTCGAGAACACCACCGGAAATCATCGGGAGGGCGGTGACTTCGAATCCATTCGCTGAAGGAACTAATGTGAAGAGTAGTGCTGGGCTGGTCATGTCACCGGAATATTGCATCGAGACAAAAAAGATCGGACCTCCATTTCCGCAGGCGCGGGTCACGGCAAGCGTCGAGAAGCTATCAGCATATTCGGGTTCCCCAGGCGGCATTTCGGGTAGCTCTCGAAGAGAAATTCGTTGCAGGATCCTTCCATCCCGTGTGATCACGAAGCCGGTATCGTACGGGCCAATCGAGGTCTCTGTGTCCTCGTGCGACCGTATGAGGAGCGAGTCGGAACCTGCCAACGAATACCTGAAACGGACAAAGTCACGAGCCTTGCTGGCAGCCTTCATACTCGTTAACGGCACGAGGGTGATTTGGCTATTGCACTGAGAAAGAGCTAAATTGGCAGGCCATAAAGCAGAGATCAGAATGAGCGCAGCTAGAACGTCGGACCTTCGAGACATTGCCTTCTACCCAACCTACTTAGGCAACATACTACTACGCTGTTGCTAGAGATCCATACGCTACCTTGAACTGCAGAAGGTTTTCGCATCCGGCAGGTAAACCTCCTCATCCAAAGATCATGCAAGACCCAAATCAGATCACCCATTTGTCTTCATCCTCTTCTTCCGGCACCACCAGACAGGTTTCTTGCCTCAATCTCCTCGACAATCCAATCTGGAACGCCTTGACCACTGAGCAAAGTTCACTAGCCTTGGGCAGCGAGCTGGCAAGGCGCTTTCCAGCCGAAATCGGACCACTCTCCGGAATGAAAGACACTTCCGCCGCCGCCTACAATGCGCTTCGTGCGCTGGTCGGCCCCGGCGAGGCCTTGGCGCTCTTCTTTACAGAACCGCCAACGCCCCCTGCAGGATGGGCGATGGCACATTACGACATTCTCGATCAGATGATCTGCCACGAACCCATCAATCAGGATTCCTCGCACGTTGCGCCGGAACCGAAATTCCGCAGCCTTACTCCCGCTGATGTTCCGGCAATGCTCGAACTTGCAAGGCTGACTGAGCCGGGACCGTTCAATCACCGCACGATTGACCTTGGAGTATTCTTTGGAGTCTTCGACTCGAGACGCTTGCTTGCCATGGCCGGGCAGCGCCTTCACTTGCCTCAGTTCGTCGAGGTGAGTGCGGTTTGCACACACCCGGATGCGCGGGGCCGGGGCTATGCGCGTACCCTGATGATCCCGGTGATGGAAGATATCCGACAGCGGGCCAAGACACCGTTTCTGCACGTCCGCGCCAGCAATCTCCGCGCGATCAGCGTTTATGAGAGCCTGGGCTTTACCCTGCGCCGAAAGGTACATCTTGCGGTGCTGAAAAGCGACGGCTGAAGTGCGTTATCACTCGTCCTGCCCGCAGCTTCATCTACCATCAAAGAAGCCCATGCCCGTCAAACCCAAGCTCGGTCAGAATTTCCTCGTTGACGACGAAGCCGTTCAGCGCATCGCCGCTTCCATCGGCGATCTCACCGGACGCACAGTGGTCGAGATCGGTCCCGGAGGCGGAGCCATCACCGGAGAACTGGCTGCCCGCGCCGCCCATGTACTGGCCGTCGAGTTGGACCACGAGCTTGCCCTTCACCTTCGCGTAAACTTTCCGCAGGATAGCGTCACCATCGTCGAGCAGGATGTGTTGCAGTTCGATTTTGCGGCAGCCTCGACCGCAGCGGGCGAGCGCTTGCTGGTGGTCGGCAACCTGCCTTACGGCATCACTTCGCCGATTCTGTTGAAGCTGGCCGCCAGCCATGCCTCGCTCGACCGTGCTGTGCTCATGGTGCAGCGTGAAGTGGCCGATCGCGTCACAGCCGAGCCGGGCTCGCGCGACTACGGCCTGCTTTCGGTCACTGTGCAGATCTACGGCCCCGTCCAACGGCTCTTCTCGCTGCCGCCAAGCTCTTTCTCGCCCCCGCCTGACGTACATTCCACAGTATTCCGCTGGCGGTTTGCCCCGCGCTTTCAAGAACTTGGCGTTGACGAGACGGTTTTCCTGCGCTTCGTGCGCAAGTGTTTCGCACAGAAGCGCAAGACACTGGGCAACAATCTGCGAGCAGCCGGAGTTCCTCCCGCAGTGATTGCCGCCGGGCTAACTCAGGCCGCAATCGCCCCTCAAGCTCGCGCCGAAGCGCTGCCCATCGAGGGCTTCGCCGCTCTCTGGCGCTGCCTGCAAGCCAAAACGGCTATCTCAATGCATGAGACGATCTGAATCGGCGGAATCCTACCTGCGTCCCCCGCCTTGCAGCGTAAGAGTCTGAGTGGTGTGAATGTGGCAGATGGCAATCGCCAGAGCATCGGCGGCGTCAGCCGGTTGCGGCACTTCGGCCAGTTCCAACAGCCGAGCCACCATGAACTGGACCTGTTCCTTATTAGCCAGTCCGTAGCCCACAACGCTCGATTTAATTTTGAGCGGCGCATACTCGGCCACAGGAAATCCCTGCATGGCGGCTGCCAGCAGAGCCACTCCTCGCACCTGCCCCAGTTTCAACGCCGACTTGGCGTTTACCGAGTAGAAAACTTCCTCGATTGCCACCGCGTCCGGCTTCCATCGCTCCAATTCGACGCTCAATTCACGGAAAACCTGCTCCAACCGCTCGGCTGTGGTCTTTGACTTGACCAGCCGTATGGCGCCCTTCGCCTTCAACACCAGCCGCGGCTGTCGCCCCGTATCATCTGACTCTACGACGCCATAGCCCGTGATTTCCGTTCCGCAATCAACGCCAAACACACCCATGAGCACGAGTGTACAGCAGCACAATCCATCCCCGCACCCCTGCTTGCCAAGGCGCCCTAGCCATGCAGATGCCTCAGTGTTATTGGCCAATATCGATCTTCAGTTCGACAATCGCAACCCCAACCTTTTTGGAAGCTTCATGGTACGGAGTTCCGGAAGCAAGCATTTGCTCGGCTTCATCGTTCTTTTTTTGATTGATCTTGTCAGCGACCTTACCTGCTTCGTGGTGAAAGGCCGCATGTGCCGACACGCACTTTGAATAGGAGGCAAGATTACCATGCTTCACTTTCGCGTCCCCATGAAGCCATTTCCTGATTTCGCAGCAGTTGTCCTTCGAGATTGTATCCACATCCATTGGTTCGTGCGCTGACATGGCCGCGCGGAACTTGTATTTCCACTCGGCGTGTTTCTGTATTGCCATGTTCAAGTCCACGATGAGTCACCCCCATGGCTCCCATTTGGCAGACTCAAGCGTTCTGGTGCTGCTCAACTTCACTCGCCGGCCTTCCGCCGTTCGTCTTGACTGCGCCGACCATCGGCCCTCGGGGAATAGTCTGCATAAGCAATTCTTAGCACGACCGGGAAGTCCATGTCACTGCACATTTTCCAACGCGCATCTTCCGCATTTTTTGCTGTTTGCGCCAATCCCAGTTCGTCGTGCTTTCTGGGCTTGCCCGACAGATTCGCACCAACAACATGCATCGATCCCAAAACATAACGGCGGCCTGGGCGCACTGCCCAGGCCGTCGCGGTGAACTGTGGGTATTGGACTAAGGCCATCGCGCTCCTGCGAGTGCCCGAGCATCTTCACTCCTGCTCCTCGACCATGATCGTTATGTGGCGATGCCCGGCAAGCCGGACTCCTTCGGCGGCGAACCTCGCCGCTGTATTGAAGAATTGCCACGCGCAAATCGCGTCGAGAGAACTATTTAACGGTGAAGAAGCGGTTGCTTCCCCTGCGGCAAGACTCTGTCCGCCGGGGCGACCATGGGAACTAAGGCGCGATGCCTTAGGCCTCAGTCACCTCACGTACCAAACATCTTGAAGATTCATGCATCAGTTGGATCAACCTCCTTTCCCGTGTATCGCTAAACTAGCCCTCGCGGGGCGACACGTCAAGAGGCGTGAATATCTCGTTAATATTCTGCGTTCTCACCAGCTATGCAGCCACTGCTCATCACGCCCGATGTGCACGGGCACATGAAAAAGCTCGCTGAGCCTTGCCTCTGTCAACATCTCCTCGCGAGGCCCATCGCCCACAATGCGCCCGGCACGCATCAGAATGATCCGCTCGATCTCTGGCAAAATATCTCCCAGATGGTGGGTCACCAGCACAAGCCCAGTGCCTTCGCGGGCGAGCCTCCGCAAGGTCTCGAGCAATTCCCGTTGCGCCGCCAGGTCGAGCGCGTTCGAAGGCTCGTCCAAAAGAAGTTGTCGCGGACGGTGCACCAGTGCCCGCGCAATCATGATGCGTCGTCTCTCCCCGGCTGACATCGTACCGACCGTCTGTCGCGCCAAGTGCATGGCTTCCATGCGCTTCAGTGCTTCTGTCGCTCGTGAGCGCATTTCGCCGGTGATATGAAGATTAGGCCACAGGGTCGAAGCGGAAAAGAATCCGGCAATCACCGCATTAAGTCCTGTGGTCACGGCGGTTCTCTCGCCCGGCAGTTCGCCAGCCAGATCTCCCCGCGGCCCGGCCGCTACCACCCCAAAGTGCTTGCGCAACTCCGTCAGATCCCAGCGCTCGCGGCCAAAGATGCGCACCGTCATACCCGGCTTTACGATTGGATATATCTGACAGGTCATGGCCAAAATCAGCGTCGATTTGCCGCAACCATTTGGTCCAAGAATCGCCACGTGTTCCCCGGCGCGAATCGTCAGATTCACATCGTGCAGCACGACGCGGTCGCCGCGCGCAACATTTACCTTGCGCAACTCAAGAAATTGCGTTTCACGGTTGTCGATTCGCTCTTCGCTATTTGAGAAACTTTTTTTCATCACACCATCATCAACTTGCAAACTATGAGATATCCGAGAAACCAGTTTATAGGGTTTGTTTGTAACCGCACAGAAATGCAGGCGGCCACGGCCTGCGCCATTTGAGACGACTGGGCATTCGGTCCATCTCACCTGCTAAATTAAAAACATTGAAGCCGATCGCCGAAATCGCCGACACCACACCATTCGCCCTTCCCCTTGGCTTTCGCTATGGCGCTGCCAAAGCGGGGCTTAAGAAGAGCGGCCGCCCAGACTTTGCTCTAATTGTTACCGACGCGCCCTCGAGCGCCGCTGCCGCCTTTACAGCCAACCGCGTCACCGCTGCTCCGCTCATTGTGGACAAACAGCATCTTCACGCCAGTGGAGCCCGTGTGCGCGTTGTCGCCATCAATGCAGGCAACGCCAACTGTGCCGCGGGCCAGGCGGGATTGGATGCGGCCCGCACCACCTGCTCAGCAGTCGCACAGCTCTTCGGCTGCCAAGCTGAAGAGGTCTTTCCATCATCGACAGGTATCATTGGCGTTCCGCTGCCAGCAGAAAAACTCGTCGCCGCCTTGCCAGGCTTGGCCACCTCGATGGGCGCGGATTTCGACCACTTCCAGCAGGTCGCCCAGGCCATCCTCACCACGGACACGGTGCAGAAAACAGCATTCGCAAGACTGGAGATCACAGGTCCCGATGGCGTGCCGGGCGAGGTCCGCATCGCCGCGCTGTGCAAAGGCTCGGGAATGATTCATCCCCAACTTGTACCGCACGCCACCATGCTCGTCTACATCCTGACCGATGCGGCCGTCGATTCTGCAGTGCTTGACGGCTATCTGCGCGCAGCCATCGAAGTCAGTTTCAACCGCATTTCGGTGGACGGAGACACCTCGACCAACGACACCGTGCTGCTGCTGGCGTCGGGTGCGAGCAGCGTGGCCATCGGTCCGGAAAACTCGTTGTTTGCTGGCGCCTTGACTGAAGTCTGCACGTCGCTCGCTCGCCAGATTGTGGCCGACGGCGAAGGCGTTACGCACGTTGTGGAATTGCACATCGATGGAGCGGCCACGGATGGGGACGCACTCAAGATTGCCAAGGCCATTGCACATTCGCCGCTGGTCAAGACCGCCTGGGCCGGCAGCGACCCCAATTGGGGCCGGCTGCTTGCGGCCGTCGGTTATTCCGGCGCACAGATCGACCCCGAGCGCATCGACATCCGCTTCGGCTCCCTCGCCATCTGCCGCAACGGAGGGCGCGCGCCTGAATTTAACGAGGCCGCTGCCCACTCATATGTCGCGCAGCGGGAGTTCTCCATTTTCATCCAGATCAATCAGGGCACAGGCACCTGCATCGTTTGGACCACGGACCTGACCCACGAATATGTCAGCATCAACGCGGATTATTCCACTTAAACCGACGCTCCGGCATAGCCTGGTTCAAGGCCGCGATGCATGCTTGTTTTCGCCTTTCGCCGGCCTTCCTTTACCTGCATCACCAGGAAAAGCACCAACCCCAACGCCACTGCGCCGCAGCAGTCCAGCATCACATCACTGAACTGGCCACTACGATTTGGCAAGAAAGTCTGATGAAATTCGTCCGCACTGGCCACTAGGAACGTAGCCAGAATAGCCAATCCGTGCGCGCCCAGTTGGCGCGAGAACCGCAATGCCACGCCCCTCAGTTCAATCCAGCATGCGCGAAAACAGACCAGGGAAAACATTCCGTAACCTAAGAAGTGTCCGGTTTTTCGAATGATGCCATGGATCAAATCCCAATACACGCACACGTCGTAGCCAAAGATTGCTTCAAATACGCGTTGCAACGGCTCACTGGTCCGGTCCGAACCAAAATATGAGGTGGACTCAATAGCAAAGACCATTGAGAAGGCCAGCACAGGCAGCCACGTCCGCAATTGCGCCTGCAAGCGAACGTTACCACCGGTCGAGGTCTGCTGCGCGCAGACTCCAAAGGCTATCGAAGGAGAAGACATGAGCGCTCCCGAACAACGGCTCAGAGGTGGACGTGAGAGCCGCGTAGGTCAGCGGCCAGATGAGGAGCTTATCGGCCATCGGTGGCTTTTTGTAGAGAGAATCCTTATATATCTGAAAACTCTGACCTTGTACTGTCCTCAAACGAGACAAAGAACGCCGCTTGTCTCCGTCGCGGAACCTTCATGAGCACCGTTCTCTCCTCGCGACCGTCCGCAAGGCAAGCGAATGATACAGTGAGGGGTATGAATTTGAGCAAGTGCAGGTTCATTTCTGCTGCTTTTATTTTCACTATTTTTTGGGCTGGATTCTCAGTTTTGTCATCCGCTCCTCTCTTGGCTGAAGATCAAGGAACGACCGCGGCCGCCCAATCTGCCGGTTCCGGACAGTCCCGTTGGCAAAGCGCCGGCGCAGTGCCTCCGTGCATGCCCTCCCGACTCGGTTCGCCTTACATTCCGGTCGATAGCTGGGTCTATCCGGCTATTTTGCGGCTTTACTCGCTTGGGTTTGTTGACAATGTCTTTCTGGGTATGAGGCCGTGGACGCGCTCGAGCATAGGCCGCATGATGGAAGAGGCTGGCGCGCGCATCGAGGATGCAGACGATGGACCGGCCGCGGACGAGGCTCAGGCCCTCTACGACGCGCTGATGCACGAACTGCGCTCAGACTCTCAGGGCCCTTGCGCGCCGCGCCACGGCAACTCCCATATCGAGTCGGTCTACAGCGTGGGTCGCGCCATCAGCGGAACGCCCCTGCGCGACAGCTATCACCTAGGCTCGACCATCATCAACGACTACGGCCGTCCATACGAAAGCGGCTTCAACAATTACACCGGCGCCAGCGGTTATGCCATAGCTGGCCGCTTCGTATTCTACGTGCGCGGCGAGTTCGAAGCCGCGCCCTCTGCCGTCGGCTACTCGCAGTCGCTGGCCAACGCACTCAGCGTGGTTGACGCCACAGCTTTCATCAATCCGGCCACAGGTCTCCCGTACAACCAGGCCACCATTCCGATGGGTCCGATTGCCAGCACCGCCGACGGGCGCATCATGGAAGCGTTCGTCTCCGCCCATGTCATGAACCACGAAATCTCCTTCGGCAAGCAGGACGACTGGCTTGGGCCCGGGTTGGGCGGCGGAATGGCCTATTCCAACAACGCAGAAAACATCTACTCTTTCCGCATTAATCGCATCGAGCCGCTGCACATTCCGCTGCTCTCATGGATTACGGGGCCATTTCGCTACGACTTTCTGATCGGTGGGCTTCATGGGCACACCTATATGCCCAATCCGGCGAATCCCGGCGGCTTGAATCCCAATCTGCCCAACGTAATCAATCCGGGCGACCCATGGGTACATGTGGAGAAAGTCAGCTTCCGACCCACCGAGAATCTTGAATTTGGATTCGAACGCACGGTGATCTGGGGCGGCGAGGGACACGCGCCCATCACCATTCGCACATTTCTGAAGAGCTTTGTCAGTCTGTCTTCCCCCAGCGGCACCACCAAAAACGGCCGCGACGATCCCGGCGCGCGCTTTGGTGCATTTGACTTTTCTTACCGGCTGCCCTTCGTCCGCAAATGGCTAACCCTCTATACGGACTCGGAAGTGCATGACGATATTTCTCCCGCGGATGCTCCCCGGCGTGCGGCTTACCGCCCTGGTATCTATCTCTCCCACGTGCCCGGAGTTCCCCGGCTCGATCTCCGAGTCGAGGCTGCTACCACTGACCCGTCCAGTTCAACGGTTTCAGCCCGGCAGTATGGCCGTTTCATGTACTGGGAAGGAATTCAGAAGCAGGGCTATACCAACCAGGGTCAACTCTTCGGGGACTGGATCGGACGCGAGGATAAGGGCGGCCAGGCATGGATTACCTGGCACTTGAGCGGCAATGAATGGCTCCAGGTGGGCCTGCGCAACCAAAAGGCGACCAAGGATTTCATTCCCGGATCAACTTCTTCCCTGAATATGCCCGGCGGCACCACTCTGAACGACATCAACTTCCAGGCGGTCAAGCGCCTCGGCAAAGACCTCGAGGTGAACGGTAACTTCGCTTTCGAACAA
>JBAPYY010000274.1:0-4926 GCA_049284975.1 Occallatibacter sp. | reverse complement strand
GCACAAGCACAGTGGCCGCGCCGCCGACAATCAGCAGCGTGTATAGCCAGTAGAAAAACGGCGCTTCCTTGAAACGCTTGTCCACCCCGGATTCGACGCCGAGGCCTTCGCAGACCGTGTAAGCCGTGGAGATGGGCAGGATGGAAGCGGCGAAGACGGATGCGTTGAAGAGCCCGAAGGCGAAGAGGATGAAAGCGTAGTCGCCGGCCAGAGGACGCATGGCTTCGGCCGCGTCAGAGGCCATCTGAATGGCTCCCATTCCATGGACGTAAAGCGTGGCGGCGCAGGCTACGATGATGAACCAGGCCACAATATCCGTGAAGAGACTGCCGACGATCACATCGAGCCGCGAGGCCGCATAGTCTTTGACGCGAATGCCTTTCTCCACAATCGACGACTGAAGGTAGAACTGCATCCATGGCGCTATGGTGGTGCCGACGACGCCGATGGCCATATACATATATGCCTTGTCGCTCCAGACGGATTTCTGCGGCAGCTTGACCGTGGCCCACAGCGCGTCGTGCCAACTGGGCTGCGAGAGCACGCCGGCAAAGATGTAAGAGATGTAGACCAACGAGGCGACGATGAATATTTTTTCAGTGCTTTTGTAACTACCGCGCACCACCATGTACCAGACGAGTCCCGCGCAGAAAGGCACACTGATGAATTTGGTGACGTGGAAGAGGTGCATGGAACCGGCGATGCCGATGAACTCGGTGACCACATTGGTGTAGTTGACCACCACCAGCAGCACCATGAGCACAACGGTGAGCCGCAAGCCAAACTCCTCGCGGATGAGGTCGCTCAAGCCCTTGCCTGTGACCACGCCCATGCGGGCGCACATCTCCTGCACCACGATAAGGGCGATGGTAATGGGAATGATGGTCCAAAGAAGCGTATAGCCGTATTGCGCGCCGGCCTGAGAGTAGGTGAGGATGCCGCCGGAATCGTTATCGACGTTGGCGGTTATGAATCCGGGGCCGAGTACGGCCAAAAACAGCATGATCCGGATTCGCCAGCGCTTCCACATGGGGGCCGATTCCTACTGGAGATTGATCTACATTGGTTCCTTCCTGACCATAACAGGCCGGGGCTGCAGGCGCGAAACGCAGCGGCCCCGGCCGCGCGAAGAGGCATCAAAACAGGATTGACAAAGGTGAGAATATCTTGGTACATTGGTACTCATGTACCACGGAGGATTGAAATGTCTCAAGAACAGCAACATCGCGAACCAGTCGTAGTGGAACGCGTGCAGACCGGCGTTCGGATGGAAAAGCGTTTATTGAAGGTGCTGAAGGCTGTGGCCGAGCTGAAGGAAATGACTCTCGGCGATCTGTTGGAGGGCATCGTGCTTCATGCTTTCGAAGGCAAGCTGGTTCCCTTCTCTCCGCAAACGCTGAAGGAGATAGAGCAGTTCAAGGCAATCTACGGAATGACGCTGAAGGCCACGGACAGCCACAATTTGAAGGAGCGGAAACGCTGAGGGGTATGAGTAAGGAAAATCGCTTTATGAGGATCGTGGTTCCCACCCTAGCCGCAAGAACAAGAACGCGGCGAGGGTGGGGCACCCGGAGTTCAGCCCGTCAGGCGGTGGCGAAAATCGGATACGCCTGCTCGTCTGCCTTTTCTTCCGCCGCATTCTTTTCTGCGCTGAGACTCAGCAGGGACGCAACCACGTCCGCAGCGCTATAGGTTGCCTGGCCCGGAGCCATGAATTGAACGACGGTATTCAAATCGTCGCCGATGGTGACCAGGGCTGGCTCGACAGAGCCATCCTTGCGCGCCTGCTGGTTGCCGACGTTGGCCATCAGCGCATTGCAAAGGCACTTGCGGCCGACCGTCTCCTCGATTTTTCCGCCTTTGGCCACGTAGTTGGCGACCGGTTCGGCTGCGCAACGGTAGCCGATGTTTTCATTCTCCTGGGTGTAGGGCTCCCTCAGGTAGCCCAAGTCGCAGACTCTGGTCCGCGCCGCAGCAACTTCTGGATCGGAATACGAGCCTTCGAGGAGCGCCACTTTGAATGGGAATCCTGTGGGCGAAGCGAGCGGATCGGTGAAGACCACTCCGGTGCCGTCAAGCGCCTGGGCCAGAAGCGACTCTTTCAGGTCAGGACGCAGACCGGACTCGAGGGTAAATGCAAACGCTGTGCCGACCTGCACACCGGCAGCGCCTTGATCGAGCGCCTCGCGCACTTTCTCCGGGCTTCCGTATCCGCCAGCCAACCAGAAAGGCACGCCGAGCGCACGCATTCCGGCAATATCAACCTCATCGCGCTCACCGTAGATGGGCTCGCCAGCCTCGTTGAGCTGAAGCTTGCCTCGCGGAGGCGCATTGTGGCCGCCGGCCGTGGGGCTTTCGACTACAAACCCATCGACGCGCCCGTTGGCGCGGCGCAGCATGGTGGTAGCCAGGGTATTGGAACTGACAATGGCGAGGAAGCGCGGGCGGTGGAGCAATGGAAGCGGGCCTTCCGCGTAATCGGAAGGATTGAAGTTCATGGCCGTGTCCTGGCCCTGCGCGGCGCCAGTAACCGCCAGCCTGTACTCGGCAGGATGCTGGGCAGCAAGCGCATCAAGAACGCCGGGGATGTGCAGCGGAATGCCTGCGCCCATCAGCACGTAGCCGACGCCGGCCAGCATTGCGCCGTAGATGGAGGACATGTGCGGCATCTGAACCTTCTCGAGAAAGTTGATGCCGACGGGATTCTTGTGGCCTTCGCGCGCCAGATAAACCTCGACAAAGTTGCTCACTATGCACAGCTCGACCACTTTACGCAGGTCGCGGCGCTGGTGCATCGGCATAAGCGGATAGGGTGCACCCGCTGCTTTGCCGCCCGGAATATGGTATTCGTCCCAAATGCGCTTGGCCATCTCGGGAAACGGGAAGGCATCGAGACCGCGACGCATGTGACCGCCGGGATCGCCATCGGCGAGACGCCGGACAAAGAGCGAATCAAGCGCCGTGCCTGAGACGACGCCGAGCTGACCGAGTTTGGAGACCGCATTGGCGAGGCGCCAGTTGGAAACGCCCACACCCATGCCTCCCTGAATAATCCTGGGAAATTGCACCATCTCTGGATTGTTTCACAAGTGGTGATGAATCCACATCTTTTATTCCCTATTGGTAACGCGAGAGCGAGCAAACGTGAGCAAAATTGCTCATAAATTGCAGATTCCAGAGACTCTGAAGGTCGCCTATATTTTTTCGCGGAGGAAGCTGATGACGTGGTCGGCCTGGACAACGCCGACCATGCGGCCCTGGGGATCGACCACTGGCAGGGCGTGGAGGTTGTACTTGTCAAAGAGTTCGGCCAGTTCATTCTGGTGGAGGGCGATGGGGCAGGAGTGGATGCGGGATTCCGCCAACAGGGCGAGGCGTGTTTCAGGATGTGCTACGACTAGCCGCGCGAGAGAGACGGCGCCGCGCAGCACGCGCTTTTCGTCGAGCAGGTAGATTTCCGTAACGCTCTCGGGATCTCCATCGAACTTGCGCAAAGCCTCGACGGCGTGCGCCACTGTCGAATCCATTCCCACGGAAACAAAATCAGTGGTCATGCAGCCGGCCGCGGAATCTTCGTCGAATTCGAGCAGTTCAGAGACTTCCTGCCGCTCTTCCGGCTCCATCTCTTCGAGGATGGCGTCGGATTGCTCTTCGGGGAGTTCGGCAAGCAGATCGGCGGCGGCGCCGGGATCCATCTCCTCGACGATATCGGCGATTCTCTCTTCGCCGAGCTTTTCGAGCAGCGCCTTTTGTAGCCTGGGCTCGACCTCCTCCAGTGTCTCGGCGGCCACTTCTTCGTCGAGCGAAGTGAAGATGACCTCGCGCTCTGCGGGGGCGAGATCTTCGAGAATATCGGCCAGATCTGAGGGGTGAATCTCGCCCAACCTCTCGTACTCGATGCGCAGCTTTACGCGGCGGGCGGGGTCAACCTCGATTACGTCCACAAACTCCCAGGGAATGCCGCGGGCGGCGATCTTGCGCGAGAGCCTTTCGAGCGAAGCGCGCGGGAGCAGACCCTTGAAGACGCGGCGGAATGCTCCGCGCAAGCCCACCTCGACCTCGGCCACGCGCAACAAATGCGCCGCGCCCTGGCCCATCCATTCGAGATCGACGTCGTTGACCCGCACCACCTTGCGGCCGTGAATGTCAATGATCTGGCGGTCAACCAGGTCCTGCCTCAGGTAGAGATAATTGCCCTGATCCTCGAGAGGCACCATGGCGCCGGAGGAGCGCAACTCGAGCGTGCCGGCAGGCGTCTCCATCACCTCGTGTGAAGGCACAATGCACAGGCCGTCGCGGGTTTTGAGAACCAGGCCGGCCACTTTGCCGGCGTCCTCGCCGGTGGCCACGGCAACGTCCTTGAGCCGCCCGCGCAGGTGACCCTGGGCGTCGGTGATCGGTGTGCCTAGCAGCGCCGTGAGACTGATGCGAGCCGTGGTACGGGAGGCCATGAAGAAAGTGTATAGCCTTGCGGGCAGTTTTCGCCGTAGACGTATCCGGGCCGGTACTATCAGACTTCACAGGAGTTCTTTGGCTTCCCGAGGTTGCGCTGCAACCGAGTTACGTCCGTTTTCTTTGGCCTCATACATCGCTGCGTCAGCGCGCCTGATCATTGCTTCCCAACCGCCATGTGCCGGATCAAGCTGCGCGACGCCCACGCTGACTGTAAATTTAACTGACCCATTCTGGAGGGGTAGTTCAAGTTCTTCAACGGCCTTCCGCACCCGCTCCGCAGTGAGGATGCCGGCAGACTCAGGTGTATCCGGCAGCAGGATGGTGAACTCGTCGCCTCCTGTGCGGGCAAACAAATCCGGGGGGCGAAGCATGGCTTTCACCTGGCGCACAAATGCCTGCAACGCGCAGTCGCCCGCAGAGTGTCCTCGCGTGTCGTTCAGGCGCTTGAAATTGTCCATGTCAATCATGACC
>JBAPYY010000273.1:0-6655 GCA_049284975.1 Occallatibacter sp. | reverse complement strand
GTGTTGGCTGAGGCTCGCGCCGTGGCTCATCTCGACCTCTCCGAGGTTCTAACTCGTCAGGATTTTCGCAACCTCCCAATCGTCACCATCGACGGCGAGTCGGCCCGTGATTTCGATGACGCGGTGCTGGTTGCAGAGCGCGAAGGAGGCAGCTACGAACTGCAAGTGCATATCGCCGATGTCGCCGAATATGTGCGCGACGCGACGGATCTCGATCTGGAAGCGCGGTTGCGCGGAACCAGCGTCTACTTTCCCGATCGCGCTATTCCCATGCTGCCGCAGGAGCTTTCCACCAACATATGTAGTCTGCGTCCCGGCGAAGATCGGCTGGTGTTGAGTTGCATCATGCAGCTTGATTCAGCAGGCCGCATCGAGAGCTATGAAATTGTTGAAGGCGTGATCCGCTCGGCTGCGCGAATGACGTATACCGAGGTCCACGCAATCCTGGAAGGCGATGCTGAAACGCGGGCGCGGTATGCAGCGCTTGTTCCCGGATTCGAGCGAATGCACAAGCTTGCGATGCTGATGAACAAACGCCGCGAAGAGCGCGGCAGCATCGACTTCGATCTTCCTGAGCCGGTGATCGAGTTTGACGAGCAGGGCCAAATGCGCGGCGTGACCAAATCTGAGCGCACCTGGGCCAACCGGCTTATCGAAGAGTTTATGCTGGCCGCCAACGAATGTGTCGCCACATGGCTCGAAGACATGGGCGTGCCTTCGCTTTATCGCATCCACGAAAAGCCGGAGCCGCGCCGCGTAGTGCAGTTTGAAGAGCTGGCTGCCAGCTTCGGTTACACGCTCGGACTGGGCGCGCTGCCGGTCAAGCGCATGCAGATGAAATCGGATCGTCGCGACGCTCAACGCACGGGACGCAACGTCCGCACGCACGAAGTGCCGGAAGACATCGCCGTCACTCCACGCATGTATCAAAAACTCGCTGCCAAAATTGAAGGCAAGCCGGAAGAGCGGATTCTAAGCTATCTAATGCTGCGCTCGCTCATGCAGGCGCGCTATTCGGAAACGAACGTAGGCCATTTTGCGCTGGCTGCTCCCACGTATACTCACTTCACTTCGCCCATCCGCCGCTATCCGGATTTGATTGTTCACCGCATCACTAAGGCGCTGCTCCGTGATGGCGTGAGTGGTGAAGGGCTAGTCGCTGAAGGCCGCCATAGTTCGCCATGGACGCATCCGAATGAAGGCTTGAATGAGAAACGGGTGCCCCACCCTCGCCGCGCCCCTGTTTTTGCGGCCAGGGTGGGAGCAAAGTTCTCCAGTGAACCGCCCATCCCCGAAGCCGAACTGGCGCAGATTGCCGAAGAAACCAGCCAGACCGAGCGCCGCGCCGCAGAAGCCGAACGCGAGCTGGTCGAGTGGAAGAAGGTTCGTTTCATGCAGGACAAAGTCGGCGAGGAGTTTGCCGCTCTGGTGCTGAACCCAGCCAAATACGGGCTCTTCGTTGAACTGAGCGACATGTTTGTCGAGGGGCTTGTGCCCATCGATTCGCTGCGCGACGACCGTTATACATGGCGCGAGAACACGCATGAAATCATCGGCGAACGCACGGGCCGCCGGTTCCGCGCAGGCGACCGCGTGCAGGTGATTCTGGATCGCATCCTGGCCCAGGAACGCAAACTGCAATTCTCGATTGTGGAAGAGGGTTTGCCGTTGACCGGCAAGAAGGCTGCACCGTCCAGGCCAAAAAAGAGCAAGCGCAGGAACGCAGGCGCTCCGGCCTTCAAGTCCAGGAAGAAGCTCGGCAAGAAAGGCAAGCGCCGTTGAAGGCGGTTTGACTCAACGGCGCGGCCCAAAGACGCGAATGGCGCAGTCTCCGAATTCAACGGCTTCTCAGGCGTTGGCCTGTTTCTCGGCGAGATCGCCAATGAGCGGCAGTTTGAAGCGCTCGCCGTTCAAGGCCTTGATCAGCACATAAACCCAAATCACAAGAAGAACCAGGTCTATAAACGGCATGATTATCCATCCGACAATCGGGACGACGCTGAGCACAATACTCACAGCGAAGAAGACAATGCCCAGAAAGATTGATTGCCAGGAGTGGAAGCGGACGTAGGAGTTCTTGTTAAACGGTTCGACGATCAGGAAAATGATCGCCGGAATGATGGTGACGTATGCCAGCGCGCCGGCAGCGTTGTCAGAGAGGCCAGACTGATTTGATTCGGACATGGTAGCTCCTTTGCGGATGAAACCAATTTGTGGGGACAGGTGCATCATGCTGAGCCGGAATGTGCTAACCGGGGGAAATCCGGGCAACGACTTACGCGGGAACGGCTCGAAACTGAGTTAAGAAAAAACGCTGGCCGTCGCTGTTGTCAAGCACAATCTCTTCGCAGTTATAAAGTCTCCAGCGCTCCTGGGTACTGTTGCGAATGCAGCGCTGTATCTTGAGACGAGAATCCGCGCCTCTAGCAATGAAAGAATCCGCTATGCCTGAGCAATGACGCGCTTCTCGGCAAGATTGCCGATGATGGGCAGTTTGAAGAGCTTGCCGTTCAGGGCCTCAACTCCGCAAATAATCCACAAGAGAATCCATGCAAGCCAGACCAGCCATATTGAGGCCACAAAAAGGAAGGTCGCGAAGATGAGGCTGAACGGCAGAAGAACGCTGAGCGCGATGTTGACGACAATCGCCACGATCGTGAGGAAGATCGACTGCCAGGCGTGGAAGCGGACAAAGGAACTCTTGCAGTAAGGCGGGAGCATTAAAAATACAATCGCTGGGATAAACGTGAAATAGGCAATTGCGCCGGCGGCATTGTCTGAAATGCCAAGCTGACTCGTTTGGGTCATGGGGTTCCTTTCGTATTGAACTCGGGAACTGGCCTTTACCTGGGATATCTCCAGCAGACCTGCTATTCAGAGGCTTGTCAAGCGTAAAGCGAACAGGGCGGCGCGGACGGCAGCCTCGCGGCGGCAAATTAGAGCGTGTTTCATAAACTCGCTTTGTGTCAGGGCACGACTTCAGTCGTGCCGAAAAGGGCGTTAGATGCGAGGGGGTTTAACCCCTGATGGAACGCAACCGTCGCACGACAGCCATTTATGAAACACGCCCTAGGAAGTTCATGCGACTATTGGATGCGCCCCATCCAATACAATTGAACCAGGAGCATATTGGATGGCACACATGGTGTTTTGCGTTCGCTACAAGAAGGAGATGGAAGGTCTGGATGAGCCTCCATTTGACTCGGAATTTGGCCAAAAAATCTTTAAGAACGTCTCGAAGACCGCATGGGAAGAGTGGATCGGCCGGCAAAAGATGCTGCTGAACGAATACCGCTTGCAGCCCTGGACTCCGCAGGCACAGCAGTTCCTGGTGGAGCAGATGGAACTGTTCTTCTTCAGCGAAGGCTCGGCTCTGCCCCAGGAATTCGTTCCGCCAACGCAGTGAAAGACAGGGGTCAGGGATCAGGGATCGGGGATCAACCGTTGCCTGGACCGATATCATTTGCGGATGATTCTCTCTTCGGGGCAAGCGTGCAAGGCTTGGCTCGTGTAAACTAAGAACGACTCCAAAGCCGGCTCCCCATGAGCCGGCTCGATTGTGTCGGGACGTGGCTCAGCCTGGTAGAGCACTCGCTTGGGGTGCGAGGGGTCGGCAGTTCAAATCTGCCCGTCCCGACCATTATTAGAATCATAGATTTACGCGGATTACCTTTCAGAGAGAAATTGTTAGGCGAGTACTCAATTAGTGCAAGTATTTGGGGCGATGGAATATCCCCGTTCCACCCACGAAAGTCCGTCAGCCCTCCCGCACACTTTCCCCCGTAGAAATCCCACCGATGCAGCCTGCTCCGGTCCCAGTCTTGGCGATATGGTCTTTATGCAACCACGCCGCAATTCGGTCAATCAATTCATTAAAGGGCAGACGAGTTGGTCCGACTAGTGAGCACTCCCAAACGACAAGTGTCCGCCATCCGGCCTCGGACAACTCTCTCAGACACCGTGCATCTCTCACTCTATTGCTGGTGATCTTTGCTTCCCAAAAATTGCGCCTCGTAACTGGGAGATTGGATTTACTGCAACCATGTCCATGCCAGAAGCACCCGTTCACAAAAATCACTGCATTTAACGCTGGAAAAACAAGATCGGGAGAGCCTGGCAAATCACGTCGGTGAAGGCGAAACCGAAAGCCTCGCTCATGCAAACCACGCCTTATAAGCAACTCGGGCTTCGTGTCTTTGCTCCTAACCCGGCTCATGTTGAAACGTCGTTGTTCTGGTCTCAGGACGTCGGCCACGCACTGAGTTTAAACCAAACTATCGCACGTTGCGTTTAAGAGAAAGGGGTGGCCTCCCAGGCGAATGGTACGTAAAGTCCGTGGACTTATGGCCATCATGGTGGTCCGATGAACGCAGTGAAATCTGGCAGAATATCCAAGATTCAAAAGCGATTCGGGGATCGAGTCCGCGCGATAAGGAAAGAACAGGGCATATCCCAGGAGGGACTCGCTCTCGCGTGTGATCTTGACCGCTCGTACATCGGTGGCGTTGAGCGCGGCGAGAGGAACATCAGCCTGGTCAACATTCAGAAGATTGCGGATGCATTGCGAGTCTCACCAAAGGAGCTTTTCTGAATGGAAGATCTGAGCAAGATTTACAAAAAAACAACCCGCGCTTACAACAGCCTAAGTCCCCATTACGAGAGTTGCCTTGAAATCGTCGCATATTGCCAGCAGAAGCTGGCCAAAAGCGCAAAGTTCTTTGTTTACGGAGAGTTTGCCGGGGATCCAAAAGTGCCATATAGCGTGTTCGCAGCAAATGACCGGATCTCCCGCGCAGTCCGGGGAGACCTCTTAATCAATTCTCGCGAAGAATTTCTTACTAAGAGCAAGCAGTTAGTAGATCTGACGAAAGACAAAGAGCGCGTCTGTGCGGAGGCGGACTACCTGTGTGCTGCTCAAGTAATCTACACAGCCATCATGCCTTTTGCATGCTGCTTCGATTTATGGAATCCAGACGCGCGGAAAACCCCCGGGACATTCTTCGAGGTATATATGGCAGGTCTTCTCCAAAATGTGTTTCCAGATGCTGTCTTCTCGAAGCACATCTCTTTAACGAAGATCGTTGCTGCCGGAAAAATCATACCAGAACAGGTACCTGTAACCTCTGGCGAAGAAGATATTCAGATCGAAGATGACGAGGAGGATTCGAGTGTCTCCACTGATATTGTCGTGGCCGTCGCTGGTAAACCAGGTGGAATCGTACTTCCTCTAAAGATTACGACCCGAGAAAGAATTGTGCAGCCCTTCGCCCATCAACGCATTTTAGACGCTGCTATCGGTCCCGGAGTTTACAAGTCTCTCATCGTTTGCATTAGTGAGACTCGACTCGACAAGAAGAAGAAGAAAATTGAACAGATCTGTGTGCCGGGAACAGTGAAGCTGTTCCAGAAGCATTTGGCCCCTATCGATGGGATGTATTATTGCGATTTGCCGCAAAGGTACGCGAAGGAAGACCTCACAAAGATGGTCAGAGTGCAACCGATTGGCTACCTGTTTTCAGATTTAAGGTCGATGCTGGAGTCGATCAAAGCGCAAGCGAGAGCTGACTCATCTCCATTAATGACTCCTCCGGCATCTGGTACCGTACAGGCCGTTGTTGAACGCCGCTCAGTACCCTCCTGACGGCTTCACCAGCGGCTTGTGAGACGGGAGGGGGTACCGCATTTCCGATTTGCAAGCGTATGTCGTGTCGAGTGCCATAAAAGCGGTGGGTGTCTGGGAACCCTTGGAGACGCGCCCCCTCCCGTAGGGTTATTGACCTATTCTCAGACGGATGGCCGTACCGGCCTCGGGTGAAGCTGTCGAACCCGGCTGTAATCGTGGGACACTGCCCGTCCCACGACAAGCGGCCATACACATCTGGCCACCCTCCACTCTTCACATCTACTGTCTGGTGGCAGGGAAGACGAAGTTCCATTGGGATGTCCTGCCAACCTCCTCCCTGAGGAACATGTGAAAACCGCTCTTCGTTTAGCTTTGTAATCCTGCACTTGATGTGATTCGGAATGAGCGGGTGCTCTGTGTAATCATTAGGTGGCGATGGCAGATCTCCGATCACGTCGCGGATCGTACTGGCCTGCCCTGAAAGCTCAAGTACAGGGATGACCGCACTCTCAGTCCTCTCGATACCGATCATCAAGAACCTACCCCGCTTCTGGGCGAGGCCGAAGTCCGAGGAGCAAACAAAATATGTGTAGGTCTGGTACGTGCCCAGGATTTCCTTGATCTCATCGATGAGGTCGCCGCCCCGTTTCTGCCCGAAGATTTCTACGTTCTCAAAGATGAAGGCACGCGCATGCACTTCGTTAACAATACGAGCGTAGTCCAAAACGAGGGCGTTCCTTTGATCTGCGAGAAGGTGCGCTCCTCTCTTTTGCTTGGAGAAACCCTGGCAAGGGGGGCCGCCTGAGAGGATGTCTACCCCCTCGTGGGACAAGCCAGCCATCTCAAGAAGTTCTTCTCCAGAAACCTTACGTGCGTCTAATACATGGCAATGATTAGCGATGTTCTTGTTGTACGTCTCTACGGCCTGAGGATTGTAATCGAATGCTAAGCGCACATCGATTCCAGCACTACGCAAGCCAAGCGACATTCCCCCGGCTCCGCAAAACGTCTCGATGCCGGTCAGCCGAGGGG
>JBAPYY010000272.1:0-11359 GCA_049284975.1 Occallatibacter sp. | reverse complement strand
GATTACAGCAGGTGCTGCGACAAAGTCCTCTGATGTCAATTGAGAATACGCTGAGTCGAGCGCAATGGCGACATTTGGCGCACGCTTCCCCAATGTATTCCTGATCGGTTGGCCAACCGAAGATTCGCCGGATAGGCTCCCTGAATCGCCGTTTTCACTACACGCCACCGGAACGGTCTGTCCCTCCTATACTCTAGAAGGACCTCTATTACGCGCATGAATCAACAAGCAGATCAAGACCGTTACTGGATGCAACGCGCCCTCGAGCTGGCGCGCCGCGGCATCGCTGTAAGCTCGCCCAACCCCGCCGTCGGCTGCGTCATTCTCGATTGCGCAGGCCAGGTTGTTGGCGAGGGCTGGCACGAATACGACCTGCTAAAACACGCTGAAGTCGTCGCCCTCAAAGTCGCAGCCGAACACGCCGGTGAGCGCCTGCGCGGTGGCACAGCCTACGTCACCCTGGAGCCTTGCAACCACACCGGCCGCACGCCGCCCTGCGCCGAAGCTCTCATCGCCGCAGGCCTCAGCCGCGTCGTCGTCGCCACCATCGATCCCAACCCCGACGTCGCCGGTCATGGGCTCGACCGACTGCGCGCCGCCGGAATCGAAGTCACCCTTGGAGTTTGCCAGTCCGAAGCCCGCCGCCTCAACGAGGGCTTCGCCCGCTGGAGCCAGCATCATCGCCCGCTCGTCCTGATGAAGGTGGCCATGACCCTCGACGCCCGCATCGCGCCGCCGCCCGGCGAACACACGTTCCGCGAACCTTACTGGATCACCTCTGAAGCCGCCCGCGCCGCCGTGCAGCCGCTCCGCTGGCAGGCTGACGCCGCACTGACCGGCGTGGATACCGTCCTCGCCGACGACCCCATGCTCACCGACCGCAGCGGCATGCGCCGTCGCCGGCCTCTGCAGCGCATAGTCCTCGACTCGGCTCTGCGCATGCCTCTCGACTCCAAAATGGTGGCCACGGCTCACAACGATCTGGTCATCTTTACCGTCTCCAAGGACGAGGCTCGCGCAAGCGAACTGCGCAAGCGCGGTGTCCGTGTTGAAGCCCTGCCTGCGGAGGCCGGCCGCGTCCCGCTCGGCAAGGTTCTTGACATTCTGGGCGACGAGGGAATCCTGACCCTGCTCACCGAGACTGGAACCGTGCTGAACACTGCGCTGCTGGTTGGCGGCCTCGTGGACCGCATCCATCTCTTCGTCGCCCCGCAGATCATGGGCTCCGACGCCGTCCCCGCCTTCAAAGGCATGGCCCACGCCATCCACATGGCCGAAGTCGAAGTCGAGCGCTACGGCAACGACCTCGGCCTCTGCTCGCTGCTCCGCAACCCCTGGCCCGCTGACCCCGTAAAATAGAACCATGTTCACCGGCATCATCGAACAGACCGGCACGCTCATCAGCCTGGAAAACCGCGGCGGCGTTCGTCGAATCACCGTCGAGGCTCCCGGCCTCGCCGGCCAACTGCGCGAGGGCGACTCGCTGGGCGTCTCCGGCGTTTGTCTTACAGCGCTGGACGTGAATCCCACCCTCTTCCACGCCGATCTGGCTCAGGAGACCCTGGACTGCACCTCTCTGGGCGCGCTCACTCCCGGCGCCAAAGTCAACCTGGAACTGCCCACCGCCGCCGGCAGTCCCCTTGGCGGTCACATTGTGCAGGGGCATGTAGACGGCTGCGGGAGGCTCGCCTCTCTTGAACCAGTTATCTCCGCGACAGATCCAGGATTCAACCGCGAAACCACCGACTGGACTCTCAAAGTAAAGGTTCCTGAGAAGGTGCGCCCGTGGATGGTGCATAAGGGCTCTGTGGCTGTCGAAGGCATCAGCCTCACCATCGCCGATTTCGACGGCGAGGCCATCACCATCGCGATTTTGCCCCTGACCTACTGGCGAACCAACCTGCACACGCTAGCAGTGGGCGCTCCGGTAAACGTCGAAGCCGATGTGCTGGTCAAGCTGGCGCACGCACAGATGCTGTCCGAGAAGAAGCCCGATCTGGAGCTTACCGAGACATGGCTGATAGCCAACGGATACTGATCGCATTTGGCCCCGATCAAATCAAAACAGCCTAAGCCAAGCCAATCAAGCGCGGACGCACACTTGCCCTCAGATGCTGACGCATCTTCCGCCTGTCGGCAATAACAAACGGGGGAAATAGCAGCTTATTTGAACTGGGTGGCGATGTCCCAAATGTAGTAAACGATCACGAGCACCGTCGCGGCCGCAACGAGCCACTTCATGAGGCGCAGCGATGGCTCAAGCTTGTTGACCCTGGCGGCAATGGCCTCCTGCTCAGCCTTTTCATGTTCAAAGGAGTCGTCCAGAAAGATCTGGTCCTCTTCGTCGCGTTGCAGTCTTCCGCGATAAATATAAAGGGCTGCAGTGATCGCCACCAACACCGCATAAATCGACCACATCACCAGAACAAGCGACATACAACACCTCCGAACATTCTTTCAGCCCCAAAAAACGGCGGACCCCAAAAGAATTTCCGGACCCGCTTGGTAGAGGAGCCGTCTCGCTGAACATCATAACGCCGAAAGGTCACCCCGGGGCCAATAAAAATCAGAGGCATGGCCCGGCAGCGCCATTTGCGCTTCCATTCGCCTCGAAACCGGCTCCGGCCACAGAAATCGACTGTTGCGCCAAACCCCGCCGCTTCTGCGACTTTCCCCGCTTTTGGTGCATCCAATAGGGGCGAGACCGCTCAGGGGGCCTTGAATCCCCGTTCGCTGAGCGGTACAGTAACATTTACGGCACGCAATTCATTTTTTTTGGAGATTCCATGGCCACCACAACCGCCGCACCCGCACAGGACGCCGTTAAGAAAGCCCCCCTCACCCTGACCCCTCAGGCTGTCGCCAAAGTCCGCGAGATTATGGCCACCCAGGACCCCCTGCCCGCCGGACTGCGCATTGGCGTCGAGGGCGGCGGATGCTCCGGATTCCAGTACTCCATGGCCTTCGAAAATCAGGCCGGGATGATGGACAAGGTCTTCAATTTCGACGACCTCAAGGTCTATGTGGATGCAACCTCGCTGATGTACCTCAATGGCTGCACTGTGGACTACGTCGAGAGCCTTGAGGCCGCCGGCTTCAAGTTCGACAATCCCCAGGTGAAATCCACCTGCGGCTGCGGCTCATCCTTCAGCGTTTAAAGCTGCAGTCGGCCACGTTTCTTAGTCTGATTTTGCTCCAGCACAAGGCTCGTCCCTCTCGCGAGGACGGGCCTTTTTGCGTGAGTCAGACTGATATTTGGTGTGCCAAGTACACTATTGCTGCGTCGTTGTTGATGTCTGCGGAGTGTTGTTCGTAGAGGTGGTTCCAGCGCTCGGGCTGCCGCCTACCGGGGTGGTCGTGGCGCTTGCAGGCTGCCCAATCCCCCCTGCGTTGCCTCCCTGCTGCATCATCTGCTCGGCGAGCGGGTCGTAAACAAACTCCCACTCGTTGTAATGATTCTTCTTCTTGTAAACCATGATGGATTGCTTCGGGCTGTTGGGAGAAAAGCCGATAATTCCCGCTCCTCCAAAAGTCTGTCCGCTCAGCCCCGTTCCAGTTCCGGTACCTGACCCAGTGCCCGACCCGGTTGTCCCTGTGGTTGACCCGGCGGTCGATGCGTTCCCAGTCGTACTGCCAGCGCTTCCGCTTGTGCTGTTCGCGTCCTGCGCCTGCGTGGCATTGGGATCAGGCGTGGCCGTTTGCTGGTTGAAGAAGCTGCTCGCCCCCGTAGGGTTGCTTCCACCACCAAAACTGCTTCCGCCCGCCAGTCCGTTTCCGCCGCTTGGTCCCGTGCCGGCAATCGTCGAGCCTCCCAGCGGCACTCCAAAGAAGCCCATGGCCGTCGGAGCCTTGTTCTGGCCAAACCTCACCGGCTTCCAGTCTTCCTTGCCGGTTGTCAGGTCAGTATATTTCTTGCGCAGGAAGCGGATATTGTTGGTCTTCACCAGCGCATCCACGCTCGGCGGATACGCTCCGAATTTCTTGTAATAGAGCTTCACGCCTCGCGCATATTGCTTGCCGCGGTGCATGGTCTCCAACTCGCGGTCGCGCTGAATCTCCTTGGAAACCTTGGGCAGCGCTACGGCCAGCGCAATGGTAAGCATCGCCACCATGCAGATGACCGCAACCAGCACGTAACCCTCCTCGGAGGGCTGCGGGCGGCGGGTTGGGGTGGGCTTCGTCATTGAGGTTCCATCAGCTAATTCGCTTGCAGCGGCAGCGTTTGCGTGTTGTTGTATCCCAGGTCGGTCACCTGCACGCTGCCCGGCATAATTGAGTTCACCTTGTAGCGATGGTCCACAATCTCTCCGGCTCGGGCCACAAAAATGTCGTCCCCATGAACAAAAAATGCCTGTAGTGATTTGTCCTTGGCCTGTGTGTAGCCAAAGTACTTCAGATCAATGGCCGGTGGCCGCGGCTTCTCCGGAATTACTGGTCCCGCATTTGCGATGTGCTGCCCCGCGCCGGGGCGCGCGCTCGCAGCGGGCGTCTCAATTCGTGCCGGCTCCGACTCGGCGGAAAAAATATTCCTGCCCGTGCCCAGGTACTCCACATCCTCGCTCAACGCCAGCTTGTCGAGATGCAGCGTAGGGTCAATGTCGGCATTGGAAAGCTTCTGGGCTTCTTGACCGCCGGACAAGGAAGAATTTGTGGCAGCCGTGCGCCCGGACTCCAAAGCAGGCTGACCGGTAATTGATCGCGCGGCCGCTACAGGGCGCGCTGGTGTCGGCGCTCCTGAAAAACTCCCCTTGAGTTCGTAGCCGCCAGCGCAGACAATCACCGTCAGCAGCCCGGCAAGTATATAAACCTGGCGCTTGTTTTCTATTCCCAGGGGCAGGGCCATGGCTATCTGCCCTCCTTTCCCTGAGAAGCAAGCGGTGCGGCAGAGTGCTCATTGTCAGCTTGCTGTGTGGACGGCAATCCGCTGGCCGCCGCATCTGCCGGCCGCAGCCAGGTAGAAACCTTCAGCCGCAGGTTCACCAGGCCGCCTTGTTGGCCGGTCAGCGAAAGCCCGCGAATCACAAAAAAGGTCTGATCGCGCTCCAGGCTGTTCACAAAGCGCATGATCTGCTGGTAGTTGCCGGTGATGCCCGCGTCCAGCGAAATCTCCGTCAAATCAGCGCCTGGAGCGCCTTGCGAGTACTGCACTCGGCTGAGCCGCACGGAGTCCTTCAGCGCCAACTCACCAATGCGGCGATCAATAGATGAGTAGTTCGGCGGAATGCGCTTCGCATAAAATGCCTGCACCTGTGCGCGCGCGTCCCCCACGCGCTTGTCCAGGCCGCGCAACGGAGCAATTTGCAGTTCTTTCGCCTTCAACTGAACTTCTTTGGCCGCCAGCGCATCTGTCGAGCTGCCGCTCGTCGCAGCCCAGTCCAGGCCAAAGCGAATCGAGAGGCCGGTAACCGCAATCAGCAGCACGGCAAAGGCCGCGCAGTGCCATGTGAGCGGGGAGGTAAGCCGCTCGCGCCACAGGGATGGGGTGCTGTTGCTCATCGCGCCCCTCCTGTATTCGGTTTCAATTTCTGGCCCGTTCCACCTTTGTCAATCGAAGGCTTTTTGTCTTCGAGCTTTTTTTGCGCCTTGTGTTCCGCTGGCGCAGCCGGGTTGTACTCCGCTTGCAGTTCAAAGGTGAAGCGATTCGAGGCGTTCAACGGCTCCAGCCGGTCGGCCTGGCCTCCTGTCGCTGCCTCCTCTGAGCTTTCGCCCACAATTCCTGGCAACAAAAAGTGTTTCGAGTGCTCCAGATTCTGCACCAGGTCATCGGCGCGGTCACGCGGTCCCACCACGCGCAACTTCACCGAAGTGCGCCCCGTCTTTTCATCGCTCGTTGGCTCGAGCGTTGCCACTTGAACGCCGCCCGGAACTACATTTTCAAGGTCTTCCATCGCCAGCGTCCACGAGAAAGTTTTCGCATCGAAGAGCTGGTTGAGCATTCCTACCTCGGTCAACAATCTTGCGTTGGCGGGCTGGCGCATCATCGCCTGGTAGCCCTCGCGTTCCCGACTGAGGGCGTCTATCTTGCTCTGCACGCGCTGTTCGGTCGCGCGAGCCTCGTCGGCTTTCTGGTGAACAGCGCGCAGGCCCAGCCACAAGCCAATGGCCATCACCGCCAGCACCGCGATGCCGATGCGCAGCCGCTTGAGCGCCGGTCCGATATCGGTATAGGGGCGTGTGGCGAGATTGAGTGTGATCTTCATCAGGCCGCTCCCGCCAGCGCGCCGGCGACGCCTGCCAGTGTCAACACGCTTCCCAACGGTGTAGCGGCTCCGGTCTCAGGCCGCGGTGCCAAATCAACAACGGTCAATTTGGTGTCGCCGGGCGGGAAGATCCAGCGGGCAAAGTCCTCTGCCGCGCTGCCTCCGCCTGCGCCCATGCCGGCTCCAATGCCGGCAAAATGCAGCACGCGCGGGCGAGTGCCTACCTTGTCCTCAAAATAAGCTGCCGCCACTGCAATGCCGCGCTGTACCTCATCAAGGCGTTGGCTTGGGTCATCCGGCAAATCAAGCGTGCGATAGAGCAGCAAGTCCTGCCCGTAAGTAATCGATGTAGTCAGGGCCAGCGCCCCCAGGTTCGCCGTCAAAACCGGCTCATCCGAATCGATGGCCCCCAGCGACGCCAAACTCGTGGGCAGCACTGCTCCCGGCTCGTAGCCAGCCGCGCGCACCGCGCCCTCGTACTCTGCGAGAATCGCTCCCGGCAACACCGCAGCCAGCGCCTTGCATTCCGTCTTGTTCTCCACCAGCACCTGGTAGCTCACTCCGGCCTGCTCCACGTCAAACGGAACCATCTTGCGCAACCGGAAACGGATCACGGGAATTACCTCTGCGGCCTTGCTGGGCAACGAATCAAAGTCCAGTACGAAAACGCGAACCACCGTGTCGGGCAGAACAAGCGTTACAGCGTGCGTGCGCGGCGAAACCTGTCCGAGCGCCGCGCGGATAGCGTTAACCACAATCTCCGGCGCGCGCAGATTCTCTTCGCCGATGCCCGGCACAATCACGCCCTGCGGCAGCGGCTCGAACGCATAAACCGGCGACTGACCGGGCCCTGGCGTAGCGGCTGCCAGCACGCCCTGCGGCGAAAGCTCCACCGCTACCGGCGGGCGCGCTCCAGATGTTGAACCGAACTTGGCTTTGCTGAGAATCGAAGTCACTATCTTGACGCCTCGATAAATGTAACCTTGTTGATCTCTTTGAGTGTGGTCAGCCCGCGCCGTACGCGGTCCAACGCCGACTCGCGCAAAAAGCTCATGCCCTCTTTCTGCGCCAGTTTGCGCACTTCGGAGGTGGGCTTCTTTGCCAAAATCAATTCGCGAATCGGGTCGGTCAAATCCAGCAGCTCGTGAATCGCCGTTCTGCCGCGATAGCCCGTGCCTCCGCATTCGATGCAGCCCAGGCCTTCTCTGAATTCAAACCCGCGCCACTCGGCCGGGTCCATGCCGCTGGCCCTGAGCGTCTCATCGTCATAACTAGTGGGGCGCGCGCAGTACTCGCAGATGGTGCGCACCAGCCGCTGCGCCAGAATGCAGTTCAGCGCGGAGACAAAGTTGTAAACCTCCACGCCCATGTTCACAAAGCGGCCCAGCACATCCACCACGTTGTTGGCGTGAACCGTCGTAAACACCAGGTGCCCGGTCAGCGCGGAGTTGATAGCAATCTGCGCTGTTTCGTTGTCGCGGATTTCGCCTACCAAGATCTTGTCCGGGTCGTGCCGCAAAATCGACCTCAGCCCGCGCGCAAATGTCAGGCCTTTTTTCTCGTTCACAGGAATCTGCGTGATGCCGCGAATCTGGTACTCCACCGGGTCTTCGATGGTGATGATCTTGTCCTCATCGCTCTTGATCTCGTTCAGCGCAGCGTAGAGCGTAGTAGTTTTTCCCGATCCGGTCGGCCCCGTCACCAGCACCATCCCATAAGGCTCGCGAATGTATCCGCGAAAGCGCTTCAAATCCGCGTCGTTGAAGCCCACCACGTCGAGCGTCAGGTGGTGGAACTTCTCGCTCATCGACTCTTTGTCCAGCACGCGCAGCACGGCATTTTCGCCGTGAATCGTCGGCATGATTGAGACGCGAAAGTCGATCAGCCGGTTCTTATACCTCACGCGAAAGCGCCCGTCCTGCGGCACTCTGCGCTCGGCGATGTCCAGCTCGCTCATGATCTTGATGCGGCCCAGTATGGTGCTGTGATGCTCGCGCGCGATGGGCGCCATCGCCTCCTGCAGCACTCCGTCGATGCGGTACTTTACATGCACCGAATCGTCATAAGTTTCGATATGTATATCGGAGGCTCTACGTTCGAGCGCGGTGAAGATGGTTGTATCCACCAATCGGATGATGGGGCTGATGTCTTCTTCGCTCGTCAGTTTTTCAATGGAAATATTTTCGTCGGCGTTCTCGTCGCCCGTGAGCACATCGAAGGTCAACCCTTCGCTGGCTTCGTCCAACACGCGCTGCGACTGCTCGGTCTTCTTCAGCAGTTCGGTAATCTGCGAGAGCGTCGCCACGCGCGGAATGATGCGATGCGAAAGCAGCCCGGCAATCTCGTCCAGCACCATCAGTTGCGAAGGATCGCTGACCGCAATCACCAGCGCGTCCTGCCGCTGTTCGATGGGCACAAAGTTGTAGCGGAACATCAGCTCCACAGGAACTGTGCGCAACAGGTCATGCTGAATTTTGAAATTTTTCAGGTCCACAAACTCAGCGTGATAGCGCTCGGCCAGCGCCTCGGCCTGAGCGCGTTCCTCCCCGCTGCCAGGCAACGGCCCGCCGGGAAGTGGAATCGCAAGTTGCGTTGCTTCAGCCATGTTTATCCCGGACCTCCGGTGCCTTGCCCCAACGAGAAGATAGGCAGGTAAAGCGAGATGAGAATGAAGACCACCACAATGCCCATCACGACCAGGATGGCCGGCTCAATCAGCGCCAGTGCAGCGGTAAGAGCGGTGGCCACATCTTCTTCAAAAAACTCTGAAACCGAGTTGAGCATCTGCGGCAGCGCGCCCGTTTGTTCGCCCACCGCAATCATCTCGCCGGCCAGATCAGGAAAAATCTTGGTCTGGATGAGCGCATCGGCCAGGCTGCGGCCCTCGCGAACCGTGGTAATCGAATTCAGAACCGCTCTCGAAACCCTCCGCGAACTGATGGAGCGCGCCGCCGTCTCCAACGATGGCACCAGCGGCAGCCCGCCGGTCAGCAGCGTCGAAAGAGTGCGCGCAAACAAGGCCACCTGATACTTGAGCCAGATCTTGCCCAAGACGGGCAGCTTGATGCGAAATCCGTCGATGAAATCGCGGCCCTGCTCGGTCTGCGCGAAGCGATATCCGCCGAATCCCGTGCCGGCAAAGATGAGCAGAATCCACAACAGATTGTGGTTCAGAAATTTGCCGAAAGCCAATAGGTCCATGGTCATCTGCGGCAGCTTCGAACCCATCTGGTCATACAGCGTGGCAAACTGCGGAATCACAAACACGAACATGAAAAACATCAGGCAGCAAACCAGTGTCATCAGCACGCAAGGATAAATCAGCGACGCCACCAGTTTCTTGCGAAAAGTGAGCGAGGTGCGCTGGAAGCTCACATAGCGCTCCAGCACCTCCTGCAAATTGCCGCTGCGCTCGCCGGCCAGCAATGTCGTCGTGTACATCACCGGAAACCCGCTCTGCGCCTCAAAAGCCGCCGATAGCGCGTCGCCCGTCTTGACCCTTGCCGCCACGTCGTCCAATTGCGACGCAAAGTGCGCATTTTTCTGGTTCTTGGCCAGCATCTGAATCGAGCCCAGAATCGGCAACCCCGCGCGAATCAGCGTGAGAAACTGCTGGTTGAAAATCAGAAAAGGCTCCAGCTTGACCTTCCGCTTCGAGATTCCCCCAAAAACGCTCTTGGATTTGACGGAAAAGACATGGTAGCCGGCATGGATAAAGCGGGCGCGCAGCTCCTCGGCGGTGGCCGCCGTCTGCACCTGCTCCTGCACGCGGCCGCGCTCGTCGGCCAATTTGATTACGAATTCCGCCATGCCCCTGCCCGCCGGCTCAGTTGTCCCGGTTCTTCCCCTCAAAATTCCTTAGCATTCAGGTTACCAGTTTCCGCCAGCTATGCCCGTAACGGATAGACGCGAAAGGCGCAACCACCGCTCGCCACAGAAGGACCCGAAAATTGCCATCACTCGCCAAGCCAAACGGGAATACAGTCAGTCCTGCCCTCGCCAGATTACCTCTTTGTAAGCTGCTGTGCTAACTTCCTTGACTGGATATATGGCTTCATCCTGCTGCTCCCGTCAAACTGCAAATCCGCGAGCCTGTCTGCCGGCCTTGTATCCTGAGTGAGTTCGAAATCCCAGGCTCAGGGAAGAGGTCAGAATTGATGCGAACCACAATTCGCGTAGGCAGGCTCGCAGCGCTATCACTAGCCGCGGCCCTTGTATTCAGCGCGCCCATGGCTATCGCCCAGGCAAATGGATTCACCATCGAACAGGCTCTCAGCGCTCCGTTTGGATCCAACCTGCGCGCCGCGCCCTCCAATGGACGGTTGGCCTGGGTGGCGAACATCGGCGGGCGGCGCAATCTGTGGGTTGCCGAACCCGCCGCGAATGGCAGCGGCTACATCTCCCGCCAGGTCACGCGCTATGCCGAGGACGACGGCCAGGAGATCAATTCCCCTCAGTGGACACCCGATGCCGCGAAGATCGTTTACGTCCGTGGCGATGACGCGGAGGGCGAGGGCCATCCGGTGCCCAACCCGGCCTGGTTCCCAAAGGGCGCGCAGCAGCAGTTGTGGATTGTCAGCGCCGAAGGCGGTGAACCGCGTCTCCTGGCCGAGGGCCACGAGCCCGCCATCTCGCCCGACGGCAAGCTGCTGGCCTACACGCTCCACAGCGAGATTTGGACGCTCGCGCTTGACGACGCGCAGGCTCGGCCCGAGCAGATTCTGCAGACGCGCGGCTCGGCCAGAGGGCTGCGCTGGTCTCCCGACGGCTCGCGTCTCGCCTTTGTCAGCGATCGCGGTGACCACAGCTTTATCTGCGTCTATGAGCTGCCAACCCGTTCGCTCGCCTACCTTGACCCCTCCACCGACCTCGACAGCAGCCCCGTCTGGTCGCCGGACTCTACGCGCATTGCCTTTCTGCGCATTCCGCCCGACAAGAGCATGGAGACCCATGGCCCGCATCGCACGGCTTTGCCCTGGTCCATTCGCGCCGTCGATGTTGCCTCAGGTAAAGCGCACGAGGTCTGGCGAGCGGCGGAAGGAGTGGGCAGCGCATTCCGCGAGACAGCATCCTCCGACCAGCTGCATTGGGCCGCTGGCGACCAGATCGTTTTTCCCTGGGAACGCCACGGCTGGCTTCATCTCTATGCCATACCCGTG
>JBAPYY010000271.1:0-1719 GCA_049284975.1 Occallatibacter sp. | reverse complement strand
GCAGCAGGCCAAGGTATCCGCTTTGATAGTTTGCTTCCGCTCGCCGATATTCGGCCACCCAGCGGTAAAAGGTGCGGTGAGTTACGTCGAGTGTCACGGGGAGCGAGTGGCCGTGGATATAGCTTCTAACCAACTCAGAGCGAGAATTGGCAGTTCGCAGATCATCTTCACTGGCCACACTTAATCGCTCAAAAACCTTCGATCTGGCTATCTTCTTGAGTTCATCTGGTGCTAGCGCAATTTTCTTTCGATAGGCCAAGTCTTCAAGCGCCTTCCTCGGTAGCTCAACCAAATTCCCATCTTCAGATACGAGACCTACAGACGCATCGCCGACGTTGATCACCTTCCATATTCGAGAATCCCAGATCAACGCGTTCCCATTGCGAAACGTAATGGGAGACGAGATGTTTGGGCTATCGGAAGTGCACAGTTTCGCTACCGATGCCGCTTCCGGAGCGGAATAGACCAAGACGCGAGACGGTTCGGCGAGAGGAGCAGCATATAGATCCACGTAGAGGACATTTGCCGCGATCATGCTGAAAATCGTGTCCGCCGATATGCGTTCTCTGGTGAGCTGTAACAATTCATCCAGATGGATGCCGGATATGGCTCCCGTAGTCGCCTGCGCTATTTCACAGCTTCGTGCAGGAATCGTTAGTTGGTCTGCTCTGAGGTAGTCGTCGAGGAACTGAATGTTTCGCTGGAACGTCCAATCGATTTCTGCCGAAGATCGAACGCGGTAATAGAGCCCGAGAGGTTCTGCATGAGCTCTGCCCGGTGGGCAGTCCCAGCTAGCCGAACCGTTGGGAGCATAGCGATTCGGACATTTGGACGTCAGGCGCCGAAGCTCTTCCTCGGTTTTCCATTCTTCCCATCCAGCTTCACCGTCGCGTAGGACAAAGAAATCTGGAGTATGCCATACCCCGAGTTCTCTGCCGGTCGTGGTCTTATAAGCCAGTTTGATTGGTGCAGGCTGATCGTAGTACTCGCGAACCGAGGAGTCGTGTTCCATTTCATAGATGCCAGCCAATTCAACGCGGTGACTCTCGAATTGAATGGTCGCTCCCATCTTCTTACTGGGATAGCGGCCACAGACGTTGGAGGAACCTCCTCCAACCCTGCGCGAAGGGGGTGATGTGCGAATTGCATTGATCACAGTTCGGGTTGTCTCCGGAATCTGGTTCCGTTCCAACCAGGCCTGCAGGCCTTCAGAGTTAAACATGCGTCCTCCGATAGTCGGGCTTCGCCAAAAACTCTTCACCGTTTCTCTTGCCTTGCGCGCTTACGCTCCTTTATGTAGCGTAGGCCGGCCTCCTTCATCAACTCCTGCAATTGCCGCCCGTTTTCGATCGCCTTCTCTACTTCCGGTGCCAACTCATCGGGCACATAGACTGAAAATCTTCGCTTACCTTGGTAGCCGGACAGCGCGTAACTGAGGTGACCGTGGCCGGATGCGCAGGCTGAACACTGCTTTCGAATACAGGGGCTCTTTCGCAAAGACAATGAGCCTAGCGCAATCGGCCACAACTCTTCAGCGCCATCGAGGAACCATCGTTTGAGTTCATCGAGCAGTTTTGGTTTCGATCTATGCACATGCGCACTATAGCACATATACACGATCGAATCGCAAGTACTTTCTTGGAGAAATGTGGCCGGGCTGTTACCTCGATAGATTCCGGGGCGCCCTTCGGCCAGGTAGGGCGCTCCGCTCTTACTGAC
>JBAPYY010000270.1:0-8260 GCA_049284975.1 Occallatibacter sp. | reverse complement strand
CGCCCAACCACCTGCTGAACGAGAGGGCCGCATTCTTCGACTGGTCCCGCGCCCCGAACAAAGGCAGCCAGGCTCTCAAGCTCATCCGGCCCAGCGGAATAGGCTGGCGCCAGAGCGTTCAAGCGATTCCAGAGAGCGTTTTGCGCCTCGGCACGGCCCTCCGCACATCTGGGCGCAACGGTAGGAAAAGGCTTCCCGCCGATTTGCAGAGTATTCCGCACGCGTTCAAGAATAAGTCCATTCGTAAGAATGGAGCGATCCGAATAAGCGCGATCGAGCTTCGTGTCATTTGCAGAGGCCTCTATCTCGTCGGCATCCGATGAAAGAACAATATCGACGATCCAAGGAATGCGAATTCTCTTCAAGTTCCCTCCTGAAAACGATCTCGCGCGCGTCCACACATCGAGCCCCGCAACTATTTGCTTCCGACAGTTGCCAAATAACGCAAGGCTCTAAGACTCGGAAGAAAAAAGTATGCGCCGCCGCGTACAGTAACAAACTGTGGCACATCCATGATTCGAGTACGGACTCCCGTTTGCTGCGGTTGGGAGAATGTGTTGGTAAAAGGGCATCCCGTGATGGCTTCGCGGTTGCCAAGCAGCGGATCGCTCTCTTCCGTCATCGCATCGAATTTAGTGCTCATCACCCACGAATTTTGCACAAACTCGAACTGGCGCATGATATTGGCGACGATACAAATGAAATGGATTCCATGTTCATCAGGATCGGAACCATCGGCTACGGCCTCCTCCGGAGTGAGTTGCGGGCCGTACTCTCGTCCGCGCCGCAGCAAACGATGAAAACGTGTCGAAGCTATTACGTCATCGAGATAGCTCGCATTGCCGAATCCGAATGTGTGAAGAAGCTGCTGGAAGAATCCATTCGAAGAAGGAAGGTCGGCGTTGCGTGGATTTGCCCGCCGGATGTGCGCGCCGAATGGGCAGCGGATTCCGTCGCTGTCTGCGTCATAGGTGAATTGATTCTCGGCTGCGAACTTGGGATCAAGTCCGGCGATGGGTTGTGAACTTGCCACGAGGAGTGGAGTGCCATCCATCCTGCGACCCACCATGGATTCGGCAAGGCTCTGCCGCGCTTGCGGGTTGGCATCGGCCTGCCGATCGAGAAATCTCCAGAAACCGCGCACGTTTTGCTGCAACTGCCGCACCACCAGGAATGTGCCGTTGTGTCCCAAATCGCGCTTGTCCGGCTGATCCTCCGCAAACGGCAAGACCGAGCTTGAGGGCGCATCGGCGGCAAGCAAAGGCCGGTCGGTGTACTTGCCATATTCATTGGGATAGCCGAGCAGAAATTCTCCGAGGGAAGCTAGATTTCCATAGTCGAGCACATCTCCTTCAGGCACTCGTTCGCGTTCCCAGTCAGGCGTAGGCTGGCTGATTCCGTCTGTGAATCCAAAGGGCTCATGGTTGAGCAGGTTAGATGTTTGCAGGCAATCCAAAACTTTGAATGCTGTACCCCATCCTGAGCCCTGGATAGTCTTCAACCATCCGTCAAGCGAGCCTTCCTTTGCATAGAGCATCACCAACAGATGCGGAACATTAGCTGCCGAACCCCATCGCCACGATTGCGGTGAACTTGCAGCCACATCCCCAAGTCTTCGTGAGCGGCTCTCGAGCCCTGCCATGCCGGAGAGAAATTCTGCAGAGAACCCGTTCAGCACGTCCTCCGGAGTACCAAGCGCCTGCAGCCCTTCCCGCGTGAAAGCCACCTGCAGAGTAGTCGCAGGCGGTGGACTCACCTTCTCGGCAGTTGTAACTGGAGCAGTCTTAAGCCATGCGCGCGCAGCATCCGCATCACGGATTCTCAGCAACAGAAACGAGGCTTCCGTGAGCGCGCCGAACGCAAAGCGCACCAGTCCTTGAACGTCGCTGAAATCCACCGGCGCGCCGCTCATAAATTTGCCGTTCATCGAATGGGTCCTGAAACCATCTTCATCTCTTCACATGCGAGGCAATAGCTTCCATTGCCAGCCTGCCTTCTTCTCCAATTCCATTGAAAGCCGATAAACCAATGCACAAATGCGAACCGGTTCTAGAAAAGCCGCAGCCACTCCTGCGCCTCGGAGTCCGTCATACTCGCTCTCTCAAGCCCCTCCCGGATGAGAGCATTTTGGCGTTTATTGCGCGCCGTCAACCCTGGGTGTGCGTTATACCAAACTTGTGTTGGTACCTGGTGCCGGCGAAGATATTCCTTGAAGGTTTGCTCATCCTTCGCGCCATCTAACACAAGCCAATTCGTTCGTGGATATCCGATCCCGTTGCTGAAGACGATATTCAATCCAAATCCGACCTTGTTAATAAAGTCATCCATGTAGCTTTCAAGGCTGCCGTCGTAGTTACTCGCAAAGATCACTCTTTTCCTGCCGTCGAGAAAAACCCAGCGCGCAAACTGAATTGAAGTGACGCGGGCAAGCCTCCCCCGGTCAAAAATATGTCTCGCCGTATAACTGATGGCGGCGAGCACAAAGGTTATGGTCAGGAGACGAAACAAGCCGGGTTTCAAGCTTCCCATCGCGGTGAACTGGTTGGTCACATCGTGATCTTCCAGGGATGAGAGCAGGTTCGCATGAGCCGGATTCACAAGGGGCGCAACCACGGGATCGGACAATTCACGGCGCCGGAGTTGAATGAGGAAGAACGGAAGAGCCAGCAGCAGAAGCGGCGAGACAACTAACAACAGAATCGGCATGCCCACAAGATTGAGAAGGTTAGAGAGCTGCCATCCCAGCGGGGTTGGTTCTGGAGGCGTGAGGGGAACGCGACCGGCCTGCTGCTCCGCGCTGACGAACTTCTTCAATGAGTCAAGGACTTCCCTTGGCCGCGTCGCTTTGAGCAAACCCGCATTCTCCTGGAGGAACTTCTCGAGCGCTTGGCGCAGCGTTTCCTCTTCGGTGACCTGTTGAACTTTTCGCCCAATCCAGTTCACATAATTGGCCGCTGGCGCTACGTTCTGTGCCTTGATCCAGGCGAGCAGATCGACACCGGGATCGTATTCTTTACAATGCATAAAGATGCGGCGCAGCCCATCCTCCGCGCGTGCCGTTAGCTCTAAGAAAAACTTGTCGACCGGCCCATCCACGTCTCCGAGAAACGCAAGATAGGTCGGATAATTCACGCGTGGTAAACCGTACACCTTGATGTCGTCCAATGTCTGGTCGTCAAGAATCATGATCCGTGCGTAGTGGAGCTGTTTGAATCGTCCAAAGGGGACCAAAGCATTCATCGGGTCTAGGATGCCCGGCTCGCGATTCATGGATGCCAGCAGCCGGCGTAGCTCCGCCTCGTGTGCCGGATCGATGGTCGCCAGAATCATGAAACTGGATTGCGGAGTCATCGCGGATTACTCAAAGACCTCATCTCCAGTGGGTTCGTAATGGTGTACGTCATTCATGGCCTGCCGCAAATTCGCAAGCGTCTGATACATCCGGTATCGCACGCGGCTCTGATTCCCCAGGGGGCGATGTTCGGCGATACAGTGCCACGGATTGTACGAAAGCACTTTTGCAAAATCCAACTGCGCCGGAGAAGCGAAAGTTTGTTTCGGGATACGCAGCGTAGCCGCCGAGATTCGCGGTGAAAGCTTCTCTGGCCAATAGACAGCGTTGTCTTCAATAGGCATCAGGTGCGAATCCGTTTGCAACTGCAAACGAATATCGAGTTCGACATCTTCCTCTGCGAGAGTTGCTACCATCGAATCACGCAAATAGTCGTTGGGTGGGCGAAAAGGGAGGCGTGGTATCGGTGTCCGGCGTTTCGATTTGGGCCACACTGAATATTGCATTGCCTGGCCTTCTCCCAGAAGATACGGAACGCAACTGAAGTAAGGCGCCTCAAACGGGCCGCTTTGCGTCTTGATCCACAGCGACTGCATGACCAGATCCAATACGTGATGCCGATCGAGATTGACAAAGTAGAATATCTGCGCGTTCTTCACACTCTCCATTTGTAGCTGAGCGTTGGCGATAACATCAGGAGTTACAAAGGTCGGCGTGGAGACGCCGAACATATCCTGAGTGAACTTTTCCTCCTCCATGAGCTTCGGCCCCGGTACGCCCATCAACTTGATACCAATGCTCATGAAACCAACATCGTCGATATCCGGAGTAATGTAAGGCCCAGGCCCCGAAAAACGAACCCATGCACGGTAAGTGCGTGGTTCGGCATAGATGCCGTGGCGCAGTTCGGCAGGAAGATTGTCGTGCACAACGAACTCGCCGCGCACAATGCCGTGCGTCTTTGTATTGCCTCCTCGCTCGTATCTTCCGGGCGTCCAAAGCAACTTCATCTGCTCCTCGAAACTGCTGATAATAGAGTCGACGAAGGCCTCTTCATCCGGCAGCGGCTTTTCCTCCGCGATCTTCAAGCCCTCATTGGGCCGGCTTAAATTGATCAACTTAGTCGCCAGGCTGGTCAGAAAATCACGAAACAGCATGTCGAAAGCTGGACGGAAAAATGGATCGAACCGCCGCTCCAAATGCACCAGGGTCGTCGACGCATCGCCCAGCCAATTCAAGAGCGCGGAACCCGTATTGGCCTTCGGTATTGGGCGATCCGGGTTGGATAAGATTGTCATGAGACTGGAAACTGCAGCGCAAAGTGAATGGTCTTCGTCTGTTTCCAATACACCAGGCCCAGATAAATGCCCGGTCCGATCATGCGGATTTCGTCGCGCACGTGCTCGGCAACGAGCGACGTCTTCGAGTAATCGAGGACAATGCATTCCTTGTTATCGAACCAGCTTGCAGCCTTGTAAACTTCAGCCACAATCGCACTTAGCCCGAAGGCGAGGATTCGGTTTCTCAACGTTCCGTGCGCTGCGTCAAATGTCTTTCCCTGCCAAACGAAGATGTTGATAATCGATGCAATCTCAGAACTGAACGTTGTTCCAGGCGCGATAATCGCAGTTCCCTCGGCTTCGCCATTGGGAATGTCGCCAGACGGACTGCTGGTGAACAGGTTGTCGAGATCCTGTGCAGACATCGACAGAAGTTGCGGGGCGGTATACGCCATCGTGCACCTCCTCGAATCGTTTAGTTTGTGATGCCGAGTTCGATAGTTTTGAATCTCAGGGGAGCCGACCGGATGCTCGCAATATTCGCAAGAGATTTGGTATTTGTCAATAAAGAAAATAGCGATCGAAATTGGACGCTCAGCAATAAGTCAGTTTGCAGAGAACATTTTGATTCCCGGATCCGGCCGTATTCAGGAAGAGCGATGCGGCCGGAAGCTCACGCTATTCGCCTCGCAGAGCGCGAATGGGATCGATTGACGCCGCTCGCAGCGCAGGCAGCACTGAAGCAGCTACGGCCAGGAGCAACACTCCCACTGCGGCCACCGACAGCACTAAGGGATCGAAGGGACTCACACTGAACAAAAGCGACCGCAGCAACTTCGAAGCAGCTACAGCACCACCCAGCCCGATGAGACAGCCGACCGCGGCCAACTTCGCGCCCGACTCGAGGACCAGCCGAACAATTTTCCCGCGCTGCGATCCCAGCGCCAGGCGAATCGCCATCTCCTGTACCCGCGACGCCACGGTAAACGAGATCACGCTATAAATCCCCAGCACCGCCAGCAAGACTGCCGCAAACGCAAAGCCACCGATCAGCACGGTGTTGAAGCGCCGGGGCGCTTCGCTAAGCGAGACCGCCTGTTCCATGGTCTGCACCTGGGTGAGCGGTAGCAGCGGATCGATAGACCGCACCGTTGATCGCAGCGCGTTTTCCATCTGTTCCGGCGGCACGGATGAGCGCAGCGCGATGTATCCCCCGTTTCCATTCAGGTCGGTGGGCGAACCGAGTGATCCGATGTCATCTTCAGCCTGGTCCTCGGGCATATAGTACTGCATGTTTGCGGGCTCATCCGGCGACGTGAGTTTCACGTCTGTTACTTCGCCCACCACCGTCATCCATGGCGTCTGCATCTCTGGCGTGCCGAGGCGCATCCGCTTGCCGATGGGGTTTTGGCCGGGCCAGAAGTGCTGTGCCAGCCTATGGTTCACAATGATTATCAGTTGCGATCCGTGACGGTCCGCGTCGGTAAAAAATCGCCCCCGCAGCAGCGGAATCCCCAATGTGGGGAAGAAATTCCCGATCGTCTGCGTCACCGTCGCCAGGTTCATGTCTGCGCCCTTGGGCGGCGTATATCCCTCCACGACAAAAGTCTGATTATTGTTGTTGCCTCCGGCCGGCAGCAGGCTGGTCAGCCCCGTTTGCGTAACTCCCGGCAGCGCGTTCAGGCGCCTCAGCAATTCGCGATTGAACTCATCGATTTGCGGCTGTTTTGCATACTGCTTCTGCGGAAGCGAATAAGAAGCGGTGGTTACGTGTTCGGGTTGGTAACCCAAGTCGACCGACCGCATCTTCTCGAAGCTGCGCAGCAACAGGCACGACGCCGTGAGCAGCACCAGCGCAATCGCAATCTCCGCCACCACGAGCGTCGAGCGCAGCCGCGCGTGGCCTCCGCCCTCCGAACCGCTTCTGCCACCTTCTTTGAGATTTGCGTTCACATTGGTGCGCAGCGCGGCAAATGCCGGAACCAGCCCGCACACCAAACCCGTGACCACGCCGAGTAGAAGCGCAAACCCCACCACATTCCAGTTCAGCCCAATCTCGCTGACGCGCGGCAGGCTTTCAGGCAGCATGGATTTGCCCACCTGCAGCGCCATCGCAGCCAGAGCCAATCCCAGCACTCCGCCGCTCACGCTCAATACAAGACTTTCCAGAATCGCCTGGCGCAGCAGCGCCCACGCTCGCGCGCCGAGCGCCAGCCGCACTGCCACTTCTCTCTGCCGCCTGATCGCCCGCACCAGCATCAGCCCGGCCAGGTTAACGCAGGCAATCAGCAGCACAACTGCTACGGCCAGAAACAGCGTTCGAAGGAGTGGTCTGGTCTGCTCTGTCGTGTCGAGCTGCAACGGCCGCACCATCGCGCTGATATGCAGGTTCGCCATCATCGCCGGATAGTTGCGCATAATCTCCTGCGCCACCGTCTCTGCATCGCTCTGGGCTTGCTGGGAACTCACGCCGGGCTTCAGCCTTCCCACCATGCTGTAGCTCCAGTTTGCCCCGGCTGCAGGCACAAGCTCATCCGGCCTGAAGCTCATAGGCACCCATAACTCGGAGCGGTTCAGTTGGCCGGGGTTCAGTGGAAATTCGAAGTTGCGTGGCATCACGCCAATTACGATAAAGGGCTTGCGATCGAGCAGTATCTTCGTTCCCAGAATCTGCGCGTCGCGGTGAAATCGGCTGGCCCACGTTGCGTAGCTCAGCACCGCATACTGCTGGCTGTGCTCCTGCTCGTCAGCCGTGAAAACTCTCCCCATGAGGGGGTTTACACCAAGCGCGGAAAACACTCCAGCCGTCAGCCGCGCCGCATTCACCTGCGCTGGCTCGCCGGTCCCGGAGAGTTCATACGCCGAGCCCTGGTATCCGCCCAGCGCGGTAAAGCCGTGCGTCTCGCGCGTGTAGGCGCGGATGTCCGGCACCGTCACGCCCACCTCGCCGTTGCCGCCGATATTCACCCCCGCCAGCCGGTCCGACAGCACCATTAGCCGCCCGGAATCCGGAAACGGTAGCGGCCTCAGCAACACTGCCTCGACAATCGAGAAGATCGCCGTCGTTGCGCCAATGCCGAACGCCAGCATCAGCACCGCCATGATTGCAAAGCCAGGCGACTTGGCCAGTTGCCGCATTACGAAGCGAAGCTCGAAAAGCATCTTTTGCATGGGATCGTCCTCGAAGGTTTGAATTCAGAGAATTAACATGCAATTCCGATACCAAATCATTTCTAGCTAAGTCTCATGAAATGAACAGCCAAGACTCATCCGTCGGAACAGACAATCAACCAAGATGTCCGCTCTCGAAAAACTTGTCCACAATTGAACAGTATCGACGGGCATTCGCCCTGCCCATGCTCATACGATTTAGAGGCCGCTTGCGTTCAATTTCTTTGAAAATCCCGTCATACAACTTCAGCACGGGCGCTTCGCAGCCTGGGCAGAATCGCCATGCACGTTTCCAGACCCTCTGGCTGTTGAAGCTAGCTTCGGCCTGAATGCGCCTTGTCAAACTGCCCCCTTAAAAAATAGTGAAGCTGCCACTTGACAGTAAAGCGGCACTTGTAGATACTGAAGCGTGTACTTCAGTAATAGAAATCAAACTCGGAGGTTGACAGCGATGACGGAAACAAAAGTAGAACCAAAAGTCGTGCATGCGACATGCGTGGTTGAGCGGAGCTTTTCA
>JBAPYY010000269.1:0-4113 GCA_049284975.1 Occallatibacter sp. | reverse complement strand
GCCAAGCCTACCTCGCACTCCAACCCCAGCTATACCGTCGATGGTGTGGTGCATTACTGCGTGACCAATATGCCGGGAGCTGTGCCGCACACTTCCACGCTGGCGCTGACAAATTCGACTTTCCCTTATCTCATGCGCATCGCCAACCTGGGTACGAAAGAAGCGCTGCGCAAGGACGCGGGCCTTGCCGAAGGGCTGAACACCTGGCTGGGCAAGCTCACCTATCGCGGCGTGGGCGAAAGCCAGCAACGGCCGTGGACGCCTGCGGCCAGCGTGATCGCGTAAAAACAGTGATTCAGTTAGTTGTACATATAGCGGCCTAAGAAGTGTCCCATCCTTTTGCCAGGAAAAAGGCGAGAGGATGGGACATTCAGTTTTGGTGGAAAAGACGCTGCGCCCGCTGTTTCTTGATTCCTAATCCCTAACCCCTGACAGTTCTATAATCGCCCCATGCTGTTCAGCGGCGATCCTCGGCGGCGTACGGTTGCCCTGCTTGCGGGTGGGGTGCTGTTGATCTTCGTTCTGCTGGGCGCTCTACAGGCATTCAACACCTCCGGTGTGAGCTTTCTCAATCCAGAAACCGCCGGAGAGACGCTCATCTATACCGGCCTCACGGTGCTGGTCTTTTTGTTGTTGCTGCTCCTGCTCGTGCTGCTGCTGAGGAATATCTTCAAGGTCTACGCGGACCAGGGCAGCAGCGGGCTGGGCGTGCGGCTGCGTTCACGCATGGTGCTTGGTGCGGTGCTCATCGCCCTTGCGCCTGCGGTCTTCATGTTTCTCTTCAGCGATGGACTGATGAACAGGTCTCTGGACCGTTGGTTTTCGCCTAATATTTCAGAGCTGCGCGACGACTCCACGCGTGTAGTTCTGGAACTGGCGCAATACGTTACGGCGAACGCGAGAGTCGAAGCCGAGTCGATTGCGGCCTCAGGCGCGCCAGACAGCGAGCTTCCGGTGCTGCAAAATGAGCTGAGCTCGCGGCGTATTACACTGGCCGGCGGTTTTGCGGTGGTCTACGGCAAAGATCAGCGGCTCCTCGCCAGTTTTCAGGCTCCGCCGGAGTCGAGTCCGGCCAGCTTGATTTCCTGGCCGGAGGAAGCACAGCAGGGGCAGGCGATTTCGCTTCATGGACCGCTTACCATCAGCTTGCTGTCTGCCGCGCAACGCAGCGATAAGCCTGTGATGAGGGTGGCTGGCCTCGAGTATGCGCTGGGCATGGCGACGACGGCCTCAGGCAAGTTAGTTGTGGTGGCGCTACCCATGCCGCAAGGGCTAAGCCAGCCAGCGATGCGCATTCGAACAGGCTCGGCCGCTTATTCGAAGCTCTTCCATAAGCGCAGCCAGATTCGCAACATCTTCTTCCTGATTTTGCTGGTAATTACCGTGCTGGCGTTCTTTCTCAGCGTGTGGGTCGCGCGGTTTCTCTCCAACCAGGTTACCCGGCCGGTCGAAGCTTTGGCCGTGGCGATGGCTGAGATTGCCACCGGCAAATACGACCATCGAGTGGCGCTGGCAGCTACCGGCGAGATGGGTGAACTGGTGCGAGCATTCAATCGCATGGCCGCTGATCTGGATGCTAGCCGCCAATTGGCAGAGACTTCTTCAGCGCAACTTTCCGCCGCTAACCTGGCCATCGAAGAGCGCCGCCGCGAACTGGAGACAATCATTGAAACAATTCCGTCGGGAGTGGTCACGCTCGACGGCGCGGGAGCGGTCCTTCAATCCAATCGCGCTTTTGCAGCGCTGCTTGGCCGGCGCGTCGATTTTGGCCTGGGTGGCGAGAAGATCGAATCGCTATTTCCCGCAGATTGCGCCGAGGATCTGGCAGGCGTCATTCGCCGTGGCCACCGCATGGGCGCGGCATTTACCGAGATCGAGGTGCCTGTTGGGGGCCGCACTCTCCATCTGGCCATTACCAGCGCGCGGTTTGAACTCACCCAAAGCCAGCCGGGAACAGTCCTGGTGGTTGAAGACACCACGGAACTTTTGCGGGCGCAGCGGCAGTTGGCGTGGAAAGAGGTGGCTCAACGGGTGGCTCATGAGATCAAGAATCCCCTCACGCCTATCGCTCTCTCCGCCGAGCGCATCAGCAAACATCTTGACCGCGGCCAACCGGACTCGCCCGCTATTATCCGCAAGTGCAGTGAGGTGATTCTCGGCTGCGTGGGCACATTGCGCACGCTAGTGGCCCAATTCTCAGCGCTGGCCGAGTTTCCCGCGCCTCAGCCGCGCGCATGCGACATCAATCATGTGACCGATGAAGCGTTGGCGCTGTTTGCTGACCGGCTCTATGGCATCACGGTGCAGCGAGACCTCGAGCCGGATCTGCCGCCCGTGCTCGCAGATCCGGAGGCTATTCGCCGCGCCCTGGCCAACCTCATCGATAATGCCGCCGAAGCCATGCAAGGCAGCCTGCTGCGTGTGCTTGGGTTGCGCACCTCGCTCAGCGAAGACGGCGCGTCGGTCGAGGTAGAGGTCTCCGACACCGGCCACGGCCTCACCGATGAAATCCGCGAGCGTCTGTTTCTGCCTTTCTATTCCACCAAGCAGCGCGGCACCGGCCTCGGTCTTTCCATTGCGGCCAAGATCGTACAGGAGCATGGCGGCTCACTGCGCGCTGAGGCCAACAGTCCCAAAGGCGCGCGTTTTCTGCTGCGATTGCCACTTATGGAACCGCCGGAGCCAGCCGCGCAACCCGCCGATGCATTCGATGACGCCGCGCCCATCCAAACTGCCGCTTTGGCCAACCCTGTGAAGGGATCGCTTGAATGAATCATATTTTGGTAGTAGACGACGAAGCAGAAATTCGCTCCTCGCTTGAGGAGATTTTGCGCGAAGAGGGTTACGGTGTGGCAAGCGCGGCCACGGCCACCGAGGCGTTGGTGCTGCTCGAAGACTCGCCCTATGACGTGGTTCTGCTCGACATTTGGCTGCCTGACCGCGACGGACTCGACGTGCTCGCCGACATTCACCGCCAGGGAGCCGCAATGCGCCCTGAAGTGGTTATCATCAGCGGCCACGGCACCATCGAGACTGCCGTCAAGGCCACCAAGCTGGGCGCGTACGACTTTCTTGAAAAGCCGCTCTCGCTTGATCGCACGCTGCTCGTGCTCAAGAACGCGGTCGAGGCGCGGCGCATGCGCGCGGAAAATCTGGAATTCAAGCGCCAGTTCAGCATGGGCTCGGTGCTTACAGGCGAAAGCGTGCCGATGAAAGCACTGCGCCAGCAGATTCGCTTGATGGCGCCCACCAACGGTCGCGTGCTCATCTACGGCGAGTCGGGCACCGGCAAGGAATTGATAGCCCATTCCATTCACGCCGAAAGCCTGCGCCGCGATCAGATTTTTGTCGAGCTGAATTGCGCCGCCATTCCCGAGGCGCACATTGAGGCCGAACTGTTCGGCTATCGGCACGGCGCTCAACCCGGCGGCCTGCCCGAGCAGCGCGGCACACTCGAGCGTGCCGACGGCGGAACGCTGTTTCTCGACGAAGTCGGCGACATGAGCCTCAAGACGCAGTCCAAGATGCTCTCCGCGCTTGACGACCAGCAGTTCACCCCGGTAGGCGGCACGCAGCCCATCCGCGTGGACGTGCGTCTCATCGCATCGACTAACAAGGACCTTGAAGAAGAGATCGCCAAGGGCAACTTCCGCGAAGACCTCTTTTACCGGCTCAACGTCGTCCCGTTCTTTGTGCCGCCGCTGCGCGAGCGGAAGCAGGACATACCGCCGCTGACGCGCGAGTTTCTCGCCGAGTTTGGCCGCCAGTACGGACGCCCGCGCATGGAAATTTCCGAAGAAGCTCTAGATGCGCTGGCCCAATACCACTGGCCGGGCAACGTGCGCGAGCTCAAGAATGTGATCGAGCGGGTCTTGATTCTCAATCCCCGCACTCTGCGCATTGAGCGCAAACATCTGCCGCCGCTCACCCACAAAGCCGGCACACGCTCGACAGAAGAGTTCTCCACGCTCCAACAGGCCCGCGACGCCTACGAGCGCGAGTTCATCCTCAAGAAGATCGAGGAAGCCCGCAACAATGTCAGCCGCGCCGCCGAACTGCTTGGTCTCGAACGCAGCCACCTCTACCGCAAAATGAAAGCGCTTGGCATCAGCG
>JBAPYY010000268.1:0-2452 GCA_049284975.1 Occallatibacter sp. | reverse complement strand
TCTTTGGCCTTGGCGATCTGTCCCGTTTGGAAGTAGAAAACACCTAGAACTGAATAGCTTCCAGGCCACTCAGGCAGCAAATCCACCGCTCTTTCGAACTGCCCGGCAGCTTCCGCAGTCCTCCCTTCAAGAACTGAAGCGAGCCCTAGACCCCAAGCAAGTTTTCCGGAGCCAGGGATGCGGGATTGACCTTTCAAAAGAGTCTGTTGTGCATCTGCGACGTGATTTTCGCGGAATTCCAGCAAGGCAAGAGCGAGATAGTTCTGATCGTCGTCCGGATTGCGGCCAATGGCATCGCGGAAGATCTCCGAAGCGTGGGCAGTGTCGCCCAGATGGGCATAGATATCTCCCAGCAAAGCAAGGTAGGCCTCATCTTTACGTCCCTCGGGCGAAACTCGCTCTGCCGCATCGAGTGCCAGCGAATAACTACGTTTCCTGAAGTAAGAGTTCGCAAGGTTGAATATCACCTCGTCCGAGCCTGGACTTGCAATTAGCGCTTCCTGAAAGTGCTGGATCGCCTCGTCGTAAAAATGATAGCGGGCGAGCAATACGCCGGTCCCAGTTAAAGTCCGGTAGTCGTCGGCACTAATCTTATCGAGTTGCAAGATGGTTCTTCTGGCTTCGTCCGTCTTTCCTGATCTCAGATAAGCCTCGGCCAGCATGTATAAATCTTCCGGTTGATCGGGATGCTTATGGACCTGATCGGAAAGGTCCTTCAAGTCAAGCTGTTCACGGGCTTCTGGAGCGAGATTGGAACGATTGTCGAGATAGTCAAATAGATGCTCGAAGGGATAGGGACCGACTGAAGCGTCCTTGGATAGAGTCTGAAATACGCTCAAATCCCGCTCTGCCGCAGCAGTCTCATGCAGGCTTCTTTCGACCTTCGCGAGTTTGTAGTATCCAGTAGCCGGGTTGCGGCTGACTCGAACGTACTTTCGCAGCAATTTTTCTGCCTCGGGGAACTTTCCGGCGACGATGCGGAGGTTGGCCAATTCCAATAATGCATCCGGATAGTCTGGACTGGTGCGCAGGGCGTCTTGGAACATAGTCTCGGCTTGGGGAGCATCTCCTTGCCGCTCGGCTATAAAACCCAAGTTAAACAAACAGAGAGTGCTATCCGAGTCGAGTTTGAGGCTTTGCTGAAAATACTGTTTTGCCTCATCAAACCGTCCTAGGTGGCGGTAAGAGAGCCCCAGGTATGCATAAGAGGTTGCCGAGTTATCAGTCTCGATCAGTTTCTTAAACTCTTCAATTGCCTGATCGATTTTGCCGGCCATGAAATAGCTCTTGCCCAGGGCGGCACGGAGATCGGACCGCAGCGGCGCGATCTGAAGTCCGGATTCCAGGAGCGGTATTGCATCCTCGAAATAGTTTTGTGACATACTGACCTGGGCCATCAGGAGGATAATGTCGGTATTTTCAGGAGCTATTTTATGAGCGCGAATCAGCAAATCAAGGGCGTCAAGAGGGCGCGACTCGTTCTTGTAGACCTTTGCAAGCAAGTAAAGAGTGTCGGACGATCCGGGCTTCAATGTTAGCGCCCTGGACAATGCAAGTTCCGCTTTTAAATTGTCGCCATTGAGTAAATACGTAAGGCCCAGGTTATATAGAATCTCGAATGTCCCAGGCTGCAAGGCATCAGCCTTTTCGAGTTCGAGCTGCGCGGCTTTATACTGCTTTTCCGATGCGAGCAGAGCGCTGAGCGTGAAATGCGCATGGACATCGTTCTTGTATTGCGTTGAAATTAGTGTGGCCAACTGCAACGCCTGAGATGTCCGTTTACACTGGAAGTAAGCGCCAATTAAGTGGAAGCTAGTGGCGAGATTGGCTGGACGCACACGTTGAAAGTGCGCAATGGCCTGGACAGGAGATCCATTGGCCATCAGAAGTACACCCAGATTGTAATTGGCGTCGCGATTCGCCGGGTTAATACGCAAGACGGTTCGGAATTCTTTTTCCGCGAGATCAAGTTTCTTCTCGTCGGCGTAAACATTCCCAAGATTATTGTGAGTCTTTGTAGAGTTAGGAGCAAGTTGCAAGGCTTTCTGGAATGCACCGAGGGCATTCGCGTAGTCCTGTTGGTCGCTTTCGATAATCCCCAGCAGGTTGTAACCGTCAACGCTGGAAGGATTCCGCTGGAGTTCCTTCAGCATTGCAGCCTTGGCATCATCGAGATGGCCTTGCTGCATCATCTCCCCCACTTGCGGGAATCTGGCAGGGGCCTTTGAGGATTGCTGCTGGACCGCGCGCGCTGGGAAAACCAATAGCATAGCCGACAACGAAAGAATGCCTCCTGCCCTCGGAAGCGTATTGAGAATTCCAAACATAAAATGAGGCACGGCGCGGCGGCGTATCCTTTCGGCGCGGATTGAAGTAGGAATTGATGCAGTCATTGCAGAGTATCCAATACCTTTCTCGCACCCTCATCCTGTGGACGAATGCGCAGCAGTTC
>JBAPYY010000267.1:0-5501 GCA_049284975.1 Occallatibacter sp. | reverse complement strand
CGGTTTTGCCGCCGGTGTTGGGGCCGCTGATGATGAGCTGGCGCTCGGCGGTGGTGAGTTCGAGAGTGAGCGGAACAACATGGCCGCCGGTCACGCGGAGATGGCGCTCGAGCAGGGGATGACGGGCGGCTTCGAGGCGCAGAAGATCGGGCGCGATGGATGGAGCGACGCAGTTGTAATCGCGGCCAAAGCGGGCGCGGGCCTGGAGGGTATCGACAAGCGCAAGAACGCGCGCGCCTTCGACGAGAGATTGAGCATAGCCGCCCACCTGGCGCGTGAGCGCCATGAAGATGCGGTGGATCTCGGCCTGCTCTTCCTCGATGAGGCGTACCAGCTCGTTGTTCTGCTCGATGGTTTCAAGCGGCTCGACATAAACCGTCTGACCAGATGAGCTGACGCCGTGGACCACGCCGCTGACTCTCCGCTTTAGCTCGCTGCGAACGGGAATGACGAATCGGTCACCGCGAATAGTGATGAGGTCTTCCTGCGTGGAGCCTTCGGATGCGAGTTTGCGCAGGGCGGCGCGCAGGCTTTCTTCGATAACGCGCTGCTGGCGCTCCTGCTCGCGGCGGATTCGGCCCAACTCGGGCGAGGCATTGTCTGCCAGTGAGCCGTCGGGCTGGATGGTGCGCTCAATGGATTCCGCCAATGGACGCAAACTGCCGGTGAGCGAAGAAGAAAGCTGAGAGAGACCGTAGAGTTTGCCGACAAGGCGCGCCGGGGGCGATTGCAACAGCGCTTGCCATGAGGCTACATCGTTGGCCAGGCGGGCGATGGCTTGCAGCTCGTTGGCTTCGAGAGCCGCGCCGGGAATCTGCGCCTTGGCGGCGTGCTGAGTTGGATCGAATAGGCCGCCAACGGGGATGGAGGTCTGCTCTTCGAGCAGCAGGCGCAGCTCGTCCGTGAGCTGATGCTGGAGGGCGATCCAGGCTTCATCGGAAGAGGGCTTGAGATCGAGAATTGCCTGACGGCCAACCGGGGATGCGGCAAAACCAGATACGAGAGCCAGCAACGGCTCCCATTCGAGAGCGACAAAGTCAGCGTCCACGACCGGCGACGGGATGGGATCGAGAAGAGGCATACCCAATGATTATCGCAGTGCGACGAGGCTGTTTCATTGGGTAGTCGTAGTCTCCCATGTCCCAAAAGCGGGACATGGGGCACCCATTCTTCTGTTTCTCACGCAGAAGTCGCAGTTGGTTTCATTTCGCCTTCCCAGCGCGCGACGACGGCGGCGGCCATGCAGTTGCCGATGACGTTCATGGCGGTGCGTCCCATGTCCATGAGCGTGTCTACGCCGAGCAGCATCAGCACCGCGGCAGTGGGAATCTGGAAGGAGCCGGCGACGCCGAGGAGGACGACGAGCGTGGAGCGGGGCACGCCTGCAATACCTTTGCTGGTGAGCGCGAGAGTGGCCAGCAGGACGATTTGTTGGCCCACGGAGAAATGAAGGCCCGCAGCCTGAACAGCAAAGAGGGCGGCCATGGCGAGATAGATGGTGGAGCCGGTGAGGTTGAAACTGTAGCCGGTGGGGATGACGAAAGAGACGATCCAGCGCGGCACACCAAATTCTTCCATCCGCTCCATGGCGAGTGGCAGCGCGGCTTCCGATGAAGTGGTGGCGAAGCCGAGGGCGGCAGGCTCGGCGACCGCTGAGGCAAAACGGCCAAGAGGGACGCGCGCCGCAAGCAGTATGGGCACAAAGACCGCGAGCAGGAAAATGGTCAGCGTGACGTAATTAGTGACAAGCAGCTTGGCCAGCGGCAGCAGTGTGGCGAGACCCATGCTGCCGATGGTGTAAGCCAGCGCGGCTCCGGCGGCAATAGGCGCGGTGACCATCACGAGGCGGGTGAGGCGAAACATGGTTTCGGTGAGCGATTGCAGAACGGAGACCAGTGGAGCGCGCTTTGGCTCGGGCAGCATGGCCAGCGCGACGCCAAAGAGCAGCGCGAAGATGGCGACCTGGAGAATCTGATTTTGCGCGACTGCCTGAGCGATGTTTTCCGGAAAGATGTTGAGAAGAATTTGCTGCCAGCCTTCAGGGCGAGCAGCGGGCGCGACGGCATGGATGGCGGCGGGCAGCGTAACCCCGGTTCCGGCCTGCGACAGGTTGATGGCGACCGCGCCCAGAATCAGGCCGATGGTTGTGACGGCTTCAAAAAAGATGATTGACTTGAGCGCCACGCGGCCTACACCGCGCAGTTCGTTGTGGCCGGCGATGCCGGTGACGATGCCGCCGAAGATCAGCGGCGCGACGATCATGCGAATGAGGCGCAGAAAGATGTCTGCAAGGAAGTGAGTTTGCGCTGCGATGGAGGGCGCGTCCACGCCCAACTCGGCGCCGGCGAACATGGCGAAGAAAGTCCAGATGAGCAGCGAGCGGCGGCGCACAGCGAAAGGCAGAAAGACCCAGAGCGCGGACCAGCGAAGAATGGCGGCAAGCTGAGCGTAGGGGTGAAACAGACCAGCCGCAAGACCTGCGGCAAACATGAGGACGGCGGTCAGGGCGAAAGCGCGAAGGCCCGCTTGGCCGGATTGCGAATGAGGCGGCGTGGATGTGGGCGTCATGGATGGGCCTTGAGGGTTCAAGGACTCCATTATCCTATGGCGATGCCGGGTTGCGCATGAATCGGGAGGCGCACGGTCGGGAGAGAATTCGCAAATGCGAGTTTTATATCTCTAGCTCTTGGGCGATTCGGCAGTTGAAGCAGAAGAAGCGGCAGCGACGGCGGGGCAGGCCGCGCCACAGCTTCCGCCGCAAGGGGTTTTGATCTCGGCCGGAGTGGGCTCGGCGGAGGGCGCGTTGCTTTTGCCCGCGTAGTCGTTCACATAAAATCCAGCGCCTTTGAAGTGCAGGCGCGGCGCGGTGAGCGGGCGTTCGAGTTCGCCGCCGCACTCGCGGCAGACAGACTCCGGCTTGGATGTAAAGTTCTGAATTTTCTCAAAGCGGTGACCGCATTGAGTACAGCGATAGGCATACAACGGCAAAGTGTTCACCCCTTGGGACCAAATCGTACACTTCTCCTATTGTATCGGCAGATTGGTTATTATCGGTAAGCCACCTGCGGCGGGGCAGACCACGCTTGCGCGCCATGAGGTCTGTTGACGCCCACACTCAGATCCCCCGGCGACGATGATCTGTCGCCGAGGGCTCCGCTGTGCCGCAAAACAGGAGCGCGGCTAGCCTGGGCCACCCCGATCACATGTTCAATGCACCGCGATGAGCACAGACGCCGAATGGTTCTCCCATTCCAGCGTGAGCTTGCCCGTGGTGCCGCCGAGGGCTGCAAAGGCGTAGGTCAGATTCTCGACCGGCGCGAGCGGTTTGCTCATGGTCATCTTCACGCGGCCCAGGTCCTGCGCCTTGTCGTACTTGGTGCCCCACTGGCCGGTCTGCTTGTTCACAATCAGCACCCAGTTGTCGGGGTCGGCGACATCGACATACAGAGAATAGTCGCCCTTGGGAACCTTCAAACCGCCAACGGCCAGGTCCGCATCAGTGTGGAGTTTTGTGGCGCCATTGGCGCCTGCGCGCCAGACCGGATAGGTGGGGTCTTTGCTGATTAGACCGCCCTTCCCGAAGATTTGGCCGGCGCGGCCCTTGACTCCGGGCGAGTTGTAAGTGACTGTGATGGCTTTGCCGGCAATGGTCACCGACGCTGTGGCCGGCGGGCTCTTTGGCGGGCCTTGCTGGGCGGATAGAGTGGCGGCTACGATTAATAGCCCCGTGCAAACCAAAAGACGTTTCATGGTTGTTCTCTCCATGGAAAATAATCCTTGCCGGAAGCGTAAGCCCCCGACGCGATGATTGTCGCACCGCGCGGCTCTTTTGGGGAAATGGCGGCGCGAGGTGCGATATACTCCAGACGCAACGGAAACAAGGAGGTATGCGATGCGTTTCAACGGAATTTTGAAGGTGGCGGCGGCCGGGATGATGGCCGTGGCGATGATGGCGCCGGGAACGATGAAGGCGCAAGCGGGCGGCGATACCGTTCTAAAGCCGGCGGATATGCAGAAACTGATGGCGGCGACCGTGTTCTACCGCGGGCAATTGGCGCCTACGCAAATGAGAAACTCCGGTGGTGTGAAGTTTGCCGACGGGTTCTTTGTGCTGTCAGGCCTGGTCGACACCAGCGGCTACTCGACCGGCGTGCAGGCGAAGTATCAGGCATATTTCATCACTGAAGTCCCCCTCAAGGTGGGCGGCGAGAGCCTTGCCGCGGGCGTGTATGGCGTGGGATTTGTGGGCGACAAGTTTGTGGTGACCGACATAGGCGCGCACGATGTGCTGACGGTGAACGCAGGCGACGATGCGGGGCTGAAACGGCCCGTGCCGCTGCAGTTCATGGCCGATCCGGCGGGCGGCTTTCGTCTGTATGCCGGACGCAAGTATGTGAGCTTCAGCAGATAGTGGACAGTCCGCAGTGATCAGTGGTCAGTGACCGAAGTGCGGTTGAAAAAGACACAACCTTTGTCTTTTGGTGGACAGGAAGCGAAGCCAGCCTCTCGGGGCTGGCTTCAGCGTTTTTCGCACATTCTTCAGACGCAGCCCTGATCTATAACCGATTCACGCGGAAAGTTCCAGAGACACGATGGTCCCTCCCGAAGGAAGGGCCATTGTGCCGGACATACTGGACAAGCCGCGAGAGCTAACTCACGGCTACTGTGAACGTGGTTGTCTCCGTTGTCTTGTTGGCGTCGCTGCCGGTTCCCGTTACCGTGAAGGTGTATGTGCCGGCCGTCGTTCCCGGGTTGCCCGGGTTGGTGGTCTGAGTGCCATTGCCGCAGGATGCCAGGCCACCAAGCGCCGCCATCAGCACCAGAATGCCGACCATCGACCGCCAACTGCGCCGCCGCGCCGGAACCCCGAAAAAGAGCAGAAGGGCCAACAGCGCTCCACTGCCCGCGCCGAATAAGCCGCGGACCTTGCCAGGCAGCTTCGGATAGACGAGCGCGGCGCTCGCCGCCGTCGTGCTCACCGTGACGCTCCCCGTCCCGCTCGCTGTACCGGATGTCATCATCACCGTCGAACTGCCGCTTGTAGCGGCGCAAGTGGGCAAATCCGTTCCCGTGGTTGGGGACTTCAACGCGCAGGTCAGAGTCACCGTTCCCGTATAAAAGGTGCTCGAACTCACCGTAACGGTCGAAGTCGCGGTTCCTCCCGGTGCGATGGCCGCCGGTGTCGTCGCCGCCAGCTCGAAGATAGAGGTTGTCACCGTCACGGAAGCCGTTCCCACGCCTGGGGCGTAAACCGGGTCTCCGCTGTAGTTCGCGGTCAGCGTGTCGGTGCCCACGTTCAGGCTGTTGGCCGGAATGGTGATGACGCAACTGGCGGCTGTGCAACCGCCTGCTCCAAGCGTCTGCGCTCCGGAGTTATAACTGCCGCTGCTCAATGTCACCGTCCCAGTAGGCGTCACTCCGGAGCCGGTCACCGCGACCGTCACGCTCAGGGTTTGGCTTGAATCCAAAGTGGTAGAGGCTGGAGTCACGGTCACGGTTGG
>JBAPYY010000266.1:0-3604 GCA_049284975.1 Occallatibacter sp. | reverse complement strand
GAGATCGGCCGTTTGAGATTGCCCACATCGACCATACTGAATTGGATGTTGAACTCGTCTGCTCGCGGACTGGGCGCGGGTTGGGCCGACCTTGGCTGACGGTCCTGATTGACGCCTACAGTCGCCGGGTACTGGCCGCATATCTCACGTTCGATCCGCCGAGCTATCGCTCCTGCATGATGGTTCTGCGCGAGTGCGTCCGCCGCTATAACCGGCTGCCGCAAACCGTGGTGGTCGACGGCGGGAAGGAATTTGAAAGTACATATTTCGAGGCGCTCCTCGCCACTCATCAATGCACCAAGAAGAAGAGACCGGCCAGTAAGCCGCGTTTTGGGTCTCTGTGTGAACGCTTTTTCGGGGTGAGCAACACCCAGTTTGTACATAACTTGCGCGGGAACACTCAGATTATGCGGAACGTCCGGCAGGTCACCAAATCCGTGAATCCCAAAGGGCTCGCAGTATGGTCTCTGGCGGAACTTCATGCGCGACTCTGCGAATACCTGTATGAAATCTATGATTCAGTGAACCACCCCGCACTCGGACAGAATCCGAGAGAGGCTTTTCTCGCGCGGCTGGCAGAAACAGGCGAGCGGCAACATCGCATGATTCCTTACGATGACGAGTTTTTGATTATCACCATGCCCACGACCATCAGGGGAACGGCGAAAGTTGTGCCCGGCAACGGTGTAAAGATTCATCATGTGTACTACTGGAGCGAGCTCTTTCGCGATCCGGAGGTTCAGGGACTGCAGGTTGCGGTGCGTTTCGATCCATTTGACGTCGGGATTGCCTACGCTTTTGTGCACAGGCAGTGGGTTCAGTGTCATTCCGAGTACTACGCCGTGTTTAGAGGCCGATCAGAAAAGGAACTTATGCTGGCCACGCAGGAGATCCGCCGACGTAGCCACCAGCATTCCGCTGCGTTTGCTGTCACTGCGCGCCAGCTTGCCGAGTTCTTGCAATCGGTTGAAGCTGAAGAGACTCTGCTGACTCAAAGACTGAGTGATCGTGAGGGCAGAGAGATTCGACGAGCGCTTACGAACGAAGCAGACGGTATCCCATGCGGCGCGCCTGTTCTTTACTCTGAGGCTGCGCACGAGCAAAGGAACCATCGCATAGTCGATGATCTTGTGGTCGACGAAGTATACGGAGCTTTCTGATGGATACGCGATCTCCAGGATTTCCGCGTGAACTTCTGGCCCAGGCCTGGACATCAAGGCTCGAATATTTCAGGGGCTACACTATGGCCCATCCGCGCTTGATCGCTGTTCGGGACGCTCTGCTTGCTGCCATTCAGGACAGAGAGCCAAATTCGTTGATTTTGGTTTTGGGACCAAGTGGAGTGGGTAAGACCACATTATGCAGGAAGATTGAGCAGTTGCTGGTATCCGAAATGCTGGCGGACCTTCATTCTGATCCGGGGCGCCTCCCGGTTGTGAGTGTGGAGTGTATCGCTCCCGAATCCGGGACCTTCAGTTGGCGGGATCAGTTTTATAGGATGTTGAGGCAAATGGAAGAGCCTCTAATGGCTTACAAATTGGATCCGGGGACGCCAGTGCAGATTGGACAACGAGCGCTCAAGCTTATGCCGAACGCCAAAGCGGCCGGATTAGAGTACCGCCACGCACTGGAACAAGCGCTTCGTTTCCGCCGCCCATCGGCGGTATTGCTGGACGAAGCACAGCATCTCGCATCGGTGGGTTCCGGGCGCAGACTTTCGGATCAGCTGGATGTAATTAAATCCATTGCCAACTGCACAGGAACGGCCCACGTGTTGTTGGGCACGTACAGCCTATTGGCATTCCGGAATTTGAGCGCCCAATTGAGCCGTCGAAGCGTCGATATCCATTTCCCGCGGTATCGAAGCGATGACCCTGAGGATCTGAAGGCGTTCAGGACCGTCCTACATTCGTTCGAGTTGCATCTTCCACTGTCCGAGCCACCCGACTTGGTGAGCGAGTGGGAGTATCTATATGAGCGGAGCATTGGGTGCGTGGGGGTGCTCAAAGAGTGGCTGCTGCGGGCTCTCACTGCCGCGCTCAGGAAAGACGCCAATGTTCTAACGCTTAGAGATCTGGAATCACACGCACTGAACGTTGCCCAGTGCGACAAAATGCTTGCAGAAGCGCTGGAAGGAGAAACGAGACTGCTCGAAAGTTCTGGGGAACGCGCACGTCTGCGGACTCGGCTCGGCCTGACTGTACCGGCAGCGAGGCATGACGATGCGAGCGTCCACCACGGCGTGTGCGAAGCTGAAGTTCCACTGCCGCGCAGGCAGCGCAGGAATCCAGGGCTGCGCAGACCAATGCGCGACGCCATTGCTTGCCCATTAGGGACATATGGGACTAGCCCCGCAGTTTGAGTGTTGGGACAGCGAACAAGTGGCTCTGCCGCCACGCAGCCGTCTCTATTCGTTGCCGCCGATTGGAATTGGCTCGATGTTTGTGGAAAGTCTCACGGGCTATGTAAGCCGCTTGGCTGATGCTCACGCAGTTTCAGTGGGCAACTTGGTAGGTCGCGAACTTTTACTCGTCAGCTCGAAACCTCGGCTCCCGTTCGGACCGTTCGCGCCGCGAGACGGAACAACGAAGTCTCACGGTTTTCGCGGGCGCGCATGTTCGGCCAACGGCTGGGGAGAGCGGGCTCGCAGATGGGCCGGAGCGTTGGAGAGAGCAACTCATCAGACCAACCTTCGGTTTCTAACGCTATTGCCGTTTGAAGACGTCTTTTCTCGCGGCGGTCTCTTTAGGTCCATTCGCTCCTGGTGCCCGGCCTGTTATGAGGATTGGAGGTGCGCCGAAACCATAGTCTATGAACCACTTTTATGGACTATCAGATCGGCTACGGTCTGCCTGCGTCATGGCTGTCCTTTGGAAGAAGTCTGCCCTTACTGCCATGAGACGATGTCTCCGCTGGGCACCTATACACGCCCTGGATACTGTTCGAAATGTCTGCTATGGCTGGGCCATAGTGGGGAACCTAAGCCCGTGGATCAGTTCGATAAGCAGGCACGAACGCACACTGAGGTATGGCGCACTAAAGCCGTCGCCGAATTACTGGCTGCATCGCCGCAGTTGAATGTCTCGGGCGTGGCACTCAAGGCAAACCTTCGAGCCTGCATAGAATACGTTGCTGAAGGCAATGTGCTCGCGTTCGCCGAAGTGGTTCAACTATCGAGACATGGGCTTAACTATTTGACCAATGGAAAGGGATTGCCTGAGCTTGGCACGCTGCTCCAGATTTGCCATCAGGCTGATACTGCTTTAGCCACCTTCCTCACAAGCCTTCCCGTTGTTGACGCCGGCACGTGGGATCGGTTGAAACAGACTCTTCAGACCAGCCGTAAGGACTGTCGGGTTCCTCTAGCCCGATCTCGCGAGCAAGTAAGGGCTGCTATGCGAGAGGCATTACATGAACAGCCACCACCGTCCCTGTCCGAGATAGCCAGGAGACTGGACTACAAGGGAGTGGAAGGGCTTCGCGACGTGGATAAGACGCTATCGAAGCAGCTTGCCGCTAACTATCGCAAGTCAGGTCGAACACACTGGTGGCGCAACCCTGGTGCCGCGAGAATTTGCGAACAGGCCGACATCAAGGCCATGTT
>JBAPYY010000265.1:0-1884 GCA_049284975.1 Occallatibacter sp. | reverse complement strand
TTTGTTTCGTTGAAAGATACCGGCATTTGCCGCGCTACCGTTAAGCAGAATATTGTTTCGCCTGCCCGGCTGCTCACCAGCCTTACATCACCATCGTGCTCGCGCGCCACGCTCCAAGCCAACGTCAGCCCCAAGCCAGTTCCTCTTTGTCTTCCCCGGCTCACAAATGGATCAAACAGGCTATCGCGAATCTCCTCGGCAACACCGGGGCCGCTATCGACTATGGTCACGCTAACAGTCTCACTGTCTGCGTTGAGCGACACTCTCACCTCGCGCTGTTCCGTGCTTTCTCTTGCTGACTGGCTGGCATTCAGCAAGAGATTATAGATAGCCCGTTCTACTTGTTTCGTATCAACTACGGCGGTGCTGTCAGCAGCTCCGTTCTCGAGCAGCACTGTGACTCCGTGTGCGTCCGGATGCGTCTTCACCAGCGTAATTGCGCGCTCCACCAGCGTTGACAGCGTTGTCGGAACCCGATGCAGGGCATCGCCTGTCCTTCCGAATATCAGTAGAGAGTCCAGCATATCCGTCGTTCCGTTCACGGCAAGACGGATGTCCTCAAATAACTCCGCCCTCTCACTTGAGGCTAGCGTAGGCGACGCAAGAAATTCCGCATTGGCATAGACCGCGGCCAGGTAATGCCGCAAATCGTGCGAGACCGAGCTCGCCATGCGACCGATCGTTGCGAGCCGTTCGGATTCGAGCAATGCCCGATTCGTCTTTTGAATCTCATCACGCATTTGAGCGAATACCCTGCTAAGGTACAGCACCTCCAAAGTGCCGCTCGCGGGCAACGAGTGCTGCCGGTCACCCTCGCCGAATGCCCGTACTCCAGCCGTCAGTATTTCCAGGGGCCGCGTTACCGCACGCGCCAGCAACACCATTAGTACCGAGCCAGCAACTATCGCTAGCAGACCTACCCAAAGGACCGAGCGGTTGATCTCACGCTCCGCGCGGTCAGCCTGATCAAACGATTTCATCACCATAAGTTGCAGAGGTATGTCTGCTCCGCCGGTCAAGTTTTTGGTTGCCGTCAGGTATCGTTCCTTGCCAACGAGTTCGATTGATGAAGAGTCGCCATGATGCCGGGAACTGACAATGTTTTCGAGAGCGAACTGCTTATCTGTCGGCAACGTACTTACAACGATCGCATGGTCGGTGATAAAGGCTGCATCAGCACCCGCTCCGCGCCCCACTTCGCTAAGAAATCCCGGATCGATAGCAAACCCGCTGATCACGTATCCCAAAAGAGTTCCGTGCGCTGCACTGCCAAAATAAATCGGATGCACGGAGTACTCAAAGAGCCGGCCATCGCTCAATAAATAATGCTTTGACGGATCGCCGATCGCATCCTCGAGGTTGCGCCGCAAGGTATTCGTATTCGCGACGCCCGCTGCGTACGCAGCTTGCACGCTGTGGCCTGAGTCTTCAAGAGCGAACAGATCGTTCCCACTCGTCTTCCAAAAATCCACCGCATCATCCGCAACAGTACGCGGATCGTTTGTCGTCATCAACGCCTTGAGGCTCGGCAGACCAGCCATCAGAGCATTTTCGCGCTCAAGAGCGGCCACTCGTCTTGCCTCCAGATCCTGGAAGGTTTCTACGGAGTGGCCCAGGTCAGCTTCAAGATTTGATTGCACCTGATTTTGCAACCGATTGCGAATGATATAAAGGCTGGAAGCCGTAGTCCCGGCGATGACCAGCACGAGAGAGGTCAATAAGAGTGCGCGTGTCCGTATTCCTCGGCGGTGTTTATCTGCAGGCAACAGATGCACTCCTCTACGGAACAAACCGGTATCCCGCGCCATATACGGTCTGTAGATAACGCGGATTTGCCAGATCCTTCTCCAGTATCTGTCGCAACTTCAGAATTTGATTATCGAC
>JBAPYY010000264.1:0-2299 GCA_049284975.1 Occallatibacter sp. | reverse complement strand
GGAGCGGGATGCGGCCTTCGATTTCACTGACCAAGCCGCCGAGGGTTGTGGCTTCGTAGGCTTCGTCAAGAGCGTTCAGGCCGTCTTGTTCGCCGAAGAGGTCGGACAATTGGTCTACGGGAAAGCTGCCGGGAACAAGCCAGACGCCGTGTGGCTCGCGTTGCGGGTCTTCGATGGGCGTCTCTTCTTCGTGCTCATCCTTGATGTTGCCGACGATCTCTTCGAGCAGGTCTTCGATCGAAACGAGTCCTGCGACGGCGCCGTACTCATCGATGACGATGCGCATGTGCTGCTTTTCGCGCTGCATTTCGCGCAGCAGTTCGTAGCCGCGCTTGGTTTCAGGGACAAAGACCGCTGCGTGCTTGATGGAGGCGACCGTGCGCGTGTGCGCTTCTTCGTCAGAGATTTGCAAAAGGTCGTGAGCGAAGGCGATGCCGGTGACGTTGTCGAGGGAGCTGGAATAAACCGGGACGCGGGAGAAGTTGTTCACGCGCAGCAGATACAGAAACTGCTCGAGGGTAGTCTCTTCCTGCACCGCAAAGACATCAGGACGCGGAGTCATCACATCACGGACGAGCTTATCGCCGAACTCGACGGCCGAACGGACCAGGTCGCGGTCGCTCTCTTCGAGAATGCCTTCATCTTCTCCGGCTTCAAGCAGCGCCTCGACATCGGCTTCCGTCTCTTCTTCGGGATTGGCGGGCTGCTCGGCCAGCGAAGCCACGGAGAAAAAGAAACGGACAAAAACCGTGATGGGCGTCATAAGCCAGAGGAGCAGGCGGATGGGCCAGACGAGCCTTCTTGCCCAGCGGCCCTCGGTGCGATTGAAGAGCAGCGTGGGAAGAAGCTGGTTGCAAAAGACGACGACGAGCACGAGGGCGAGTATGGCCTGCGCTATCTCGGCTGGAGTGGGACGAGCCAGGTTCGGAGAGCTATCGAAGAGGAAAGCGCCGAAGCCGAGCGCGATGATACCCAGGACGAATTGTTGCAGGACCGCCGCACAGATCGCAGCGTGTTCGCGGCTGAGGCCCAGCTGCGGCTCGACCAATTCTTCCCAGGCGTCGAGGTTTTCTTCGATCTCGTGAGTGAGGATTTTGCCGAACTCGGCGTAGACGCGGCTGATGTAAGAGGCCAGCGTCTCGATGGCAGCGAGGACGATGAGAAGGAGGATGAAGATCGGGGTCATCGTTTGATACCCCGCTTGCGCGTGGAGGTTTTTGGTTCCCGAGTTCCCCCGGGGGCTAAAGCCCGGCCCTTCTGCTGGCTTTTTTTGGCACGGCTAAAGCCGTGCCCTTTCAAAACTGCTGATTTCAATGGAGCTCTTATTGGCTTAACGGCTGACGGCTTTTGTGCTTCAGCGCGCTCGATGAGACCTTGCGGGAGGACGAGACGCGCGCGGAGGACGCGCTCACGGCGGGCCATTTTGCCATTGTCGGCCTCATGGTCGTAGCCGGCAAGATGAAGCAGGCCGTGAAGGATGAGGACTTTGATTTCCATAGAGAGCGAGTGGCCCTGTTCGATGGCCTGGCGCAGCGCTGTGCGAACACTGATGGCCAGGTCGCCGGCGATCTCTTCAGCGCCAATGCCATCGGCAGGAAACGAGAGCACGTCAGTCGCCTTGTTCTTGTTGCGGAACTGGCAGTTGAGCTTGCGGATGGCCGTGTCGTTGGTGAGCAGGACGGTGACTTCGCCGTTGAGACGGACAGCAGATTGCGCTTTAGTGAGAAAGCGGGCCAGGGTACGCGCGGAGGGTAGGCGGAGATTCTTCTTTGGGGTTGACGAACTGAAGGCGGCCGTCTTCCTCGTCGAAGTCTTAGTCGACGCGGGGTCGGGGTCCAAATCTGGGTCGAGGAGAATCATCTTTCCTGAAGAGCACGCTCTGTTTATGAATCGAGTCCAACTTTATGGTACGCGAAATCGCCGTGGTTTGCATAAGTTGTGATGCTTATCGTCCAATCCAAGCAAGAGCAAGAGCTCACAGGATGCGGGTTATATCGAATGCATCTGTAACTTATCGCATAACTCCGCCTGATTCAACTAGAGCCGATTAGAATGTATTTACACAGCGCCATCCAACAATTTGCGGAAGTAGCAAGGCCAGAACGACAATGGGACCAAGCTCGAACGGGAAGATTTTCTATCGTAAAGATATTGACGGATTGCGTGCGCTGGCGGTGTTGTCTGTAATCGCATATCATGTCGCTCCCTTGAAATTCAAGGGAGGGTTCGTCGGCGTTGATGTATTCTTTGTTATTTCGGGCTTCCTGATCTCATCCATTATCTTCAAAGAGCTGGAATG
>JBAPYY010000263.1:0-2174 GCA_049284975.1 Occallatibacter sp. | reverse complement strand
GTCACAGAGACGCACGTTGCCGCCGGATTCGGGAAGTTTGTCGAGTACCAGACGCGCAATGTAGCAGAGGGACTGGCAGCCGCATTCCCGCAAGCAAGCGAAGCGGTCCAATAGGCTGTTTTTTGCGAATGTGGTACACACAGCGGTACACAGAACAACAAAAAGTGATTGTAAGCAACTGATTTCAATAGCTAGGCCGCTAGATTCTCAATCTTAAAACCCGGGTTCGATTCCCGGTAGCGCTACCAGTTCTTTCTCTCTCCCCGCTGAAAATCTCTTTTGATTTGATGAGCATCCAGGCATTCGTGCGCACATGTGACCATGAATTCGCGGCGTGCCTTGTTTTATGCAGCAAATCAATAAGTGATAGTAGCGGTGATGGTGTCGGTGTAATTGCCTGCCGGAACATTCTGTCCCGCCGGAAGCTCTCCATAGACGGTGAGAGACTGTTGCGCTCCAGTGCCGGTGCCGGCCACCCAGGTGGGGCTGGTGTTGCCCCAGTTAGTCCCCGTATAGCTTCCACTGGTCAGCGAATAACTCAGTAAGTTAGCGCCGTATTGCATCTTGCGAGTGGTAACGGTTGCGCCCGGAGCATTCCCGGCACTGAGGCCAATAGTATAGGTGGTGGTATTGGTGCAGGTAACGAAGATGGTTGATGAGGCATCGATCAGCGTTTTTACGTATGTGTAGAAGTTCAGATTCGTTGCAGTAATCGTGCAGGCTTTAGCGACTGTCACACTGACCGGGAACGTCGTAGTTGCGGTGGTAAGCGTATCGGTGTAAGTACCCGGCGCGGGAACTTGCCCCGCCGTGATCAGGCCATAAAAGGTGACAGTAGCGTTGCCGGTTCCAGTCACCTCGGTGGTGCTGGTGTTGCCCCAGTTGGTCTGGTGCGCAAGGTCCTGAAAGACTCCGTAGGCTATTTTGGCACCGCCCGGGCCAGTCATGTAGCGGATGGTCTCAGACGCGCCCGCCCCCGTCCCGGCATCGAGGGGAATGTCCCATGTGCCGCCGCAAACGACCGTCCCCGTAGAAGTGCCTGGCACCGCCGCGTCCCCGTCTGTGTAAGTCCCGAAGTTCATGGCCGTGTCCGTAAGCGTGCATGCCTGCGCCGTCGCAAGATGAGCGCCACCGAGCAGCGACATGAACAGTACCGCCAGTGTGAGCCTTCGCATCATGGCTTTTTCTCCTGACAGAGCAACGGTCCAATGGACGGAATATCTCCGGGTAAGGGCGTGTATTTGAAGGCAACGGAACAATGCCGGCCGTCCTCCCTCTCGACTGTCAGTTCGTTGTAGGAGTCGAGGCCTTCGATGTAGACGTCGCCGTCGTAGCCGATGGGGTAGACAACACCGGTAGCCTTCAGCGTAGCAGTGCTGCCCAGCGGAATCGCCGCGCCGGCCGCATCGACCAATTGCACCAATGCGGCACGGTTGAACTTGATAGGGTATTTGACCACTACGCCGGAGCGATCCTGGGGGCGCATCTCGCGATAGTCGGTGATCAGCGCTGCGTCCGGCGGAATATCGTTCGGATCAATTCGGATGTGGTTCAACTCGAACGAGCGCATATCGGGCACGAGCAGCAGCCCGGAGCGGTTGGTGTGGCCCACGGGGCGGTTCTCCTGCAAGACGTGCACGTGCGGCACAGAGCCGGTGTCCACAATGGCGAAGCTGTCGTAGATCCAGTTGGACGGGATGAGGTGCTTATCGACAAAGGAAATTGCCGCCATGGACTCTGCGCGCAAGGTTGTCGCTCCGCCGTCTTCGTCGACTCCGGCGGTAAACAGGCCGACGCGCGCCTTGTATTGGCCCTGTGCAAATTCGTGGCTGCTATTTCCCTCAGAGACAGACGCCAGATAGCCCCAATCGTAGACTTGCGGCGCCGACTGCTGCACCTGCGCCTGTCCAATATATTGTGACGACGATCCGCTGGAATAGTTCGACGACCCACTGGCGCTGACCGTGGTGCGCCTGCCAAGCGGGATTGTCACCCCGGCCTGCAGCCCGCTGCTGCTTCCTGGGTTCACGTAGTCCTTGAAGTAAGTGGCGTAGAACGACATGCGATGTATCTGGCGCGAATAGTTGGCGGTTGCGATATGAGATTGCACGGCCGGCTCCGGCGTGAGGGCGGGCGGGATCGTTACGGTGCTGGCATCCTGCTCAAGCCCCGCG
>JBAPYY010000262.1:0-4313 GCA_049284975.1 Occallatibacter sp. | reverse complement strand
TGCCACGGCCGTGCAGGAGCAGCGCAAGATCACCTACTTTGCATTCACTCCCGATCAGATACCCGGTGGAGCTCCGCAAGTCAGCCAGCAGGAGATTCAACAATACTTCAAGGCGCACGCATCCGAGTATCAGATTCCCGAGCAGGCCCGGTCGCGCCATATCCTCATCAAGGTGGCTCCCAACGCCGACGCCAAGACGGATGCCGCGGCCAAGGCCAAAGCCGAGGCTCTGCTCAAGCAGATTCAGGGCGGCGCGAATTTTGCCGATCTGGCAAAGAAAAACTCCGACGACCCCGGCAGCAAGGACAAGGGCGGCGAACTGGGTTTTGCCCATCGCGGCATGATGGTTCCTGAATTCGATAACGCCCTCTTCACCCAGAAAATCGGCGATACGAAGATCGTGAAAACATCATTTGGCTATCACATCATCCAGGTCGAGGAACGGCAGGAGGCGCACACCCAATCGCTCAGCGAGGTGCTGCCTACCATCCAGGCCACGATCGTCCGCCAAAAAGCGGCTGCAGCCGAACAGAACTACGCTCAGACGCTTACATCTGAGGCCATCAAGAACGGCCTGCAGAAGACCGCCGCGGCCCATCATCTGGAACTGGCCACAACGCCGCTGCTTGGCGTGCAGGGCGTGATCTCAACGCTGCCTGATTCCTCTCAGATCATCGGCAAGGCCTTCGAAGCCAAACAAGGCGACCCGCCGCAGTTCGCGGCCACAGGCGAGGGCTTCGCGATTTTTCAGGTTACGGATGTCGAAGCAGCTCACGCGCCCGATTTCGCCACTTGGAAAAGCCACGTTGCCGACGACTACCGCAATGAACAACTCCCGGCCCTGCTCGCACAGAAGACCACGGAGCTGGCCGCCAAGGCCCGGACCACGAATGATCTGGCCAAGGCCGCCAAGGAAATGGGCGCGAGTGTCAAGTCCAGCGAGCTGGTGGGACAATCCGGCCAGGTGCCCGATTTCGGCCAGGTCGGCCAAGTCGCGCCGCAACTGTTCGACATGAAGCCCGGCCAAATCAGCGGACCCATCAATGCGGGACGCACTGGCGTGGTAGCAAAGTTGGTAGACAAGCAAGAGCCCACTCCGGACGAGATCGCCAAGAACTTTGACCAGTTCCGCGATCAGATTCTTGAACAGCGCCGCGGCCAGGCATTCAACGTCTTCCTGAGCACCATCCTGGATGACTACAAAAAGCACAACCGCATTTCGATGCCCAAGTCGAAGGCGAACGAAGTCCCCGGCATGTAAACGGAAATCTTACCGGTAAACAGCACAAAGGCCCGCATCCATTCCAGGACGTGGGCCTTTTGTCATTCACTCGCTACCCAAGATTCATGGGCGTGCATGATCCCTGTCTCTTGTGTCCTTATTCTGAAATACGCAACCCAAAACTGGCCGTCATTCTGAGTGAACGGGGCCCCGAACGTCTTTCAGTTCGGGGGTTGTGAGTCGAAGAATCTGCGCTTGTTCTTCGATGAACTTCAGACTTACCACACTCAAAACGGAATATCGTCGTCGGAGATTTCGGCTTGCTGAGAATATTCGTCAGAACCACCCGCTGCAGCCTGTGGCCGCTGGTCGAAGCTGGCCGACGAGCTTCCCGCCTTGCTGTAACCGCCCGAGCCTTCTTCGCGCGCTGAAAGCAGAGACAGGTCGTTGACGATGATCTCTGTGCGATAGACCTTCTTCTTAGTGTCCTTGTCTTCCCAGTTCCGCGTGTTCAACCGGCCCTCGATGTAGAGCTTGCTGCCTTTCTTTACGTAATCCCTTACAATCTCGGCTAACTTGGTGAAGGCCACCAGGTTGTGCCACTCGGTCTTGTCGGTCCAGTTTCCAGACCCGTCTTTTTGCCGTTCGGTTGTTGCGATCGAGAAGCTGGCCACCATGGTTCCACCGGGAGTGGACCGGATCTCGGGGTCCTTGCCTACATTCCCTAAAAGAATGACTTTGTTAACGCTCTTTGCCATGTTCGTATACTCCGTTAGTTGAACAGAATACCAGACCGTTCAGCGTTTACGGGCAATTGCCCGATTGCGCAGCGCTTTTGCCAGGCCAAGCGCCGCTAGAAATCCGCCAAAAGGAACGCACATCAGCGCAACGATCAGGGCAAACCAGCCGGCATTGGTGCTGGCGCCGGTGCGCGAGAAACCGCCCAGCACAGTCTCCAGCAATACTGCGGCCAGAATCCCCGCACACAGCATCGACGCGCCCCATTGCAGCAGTTGGCGCGTCCCGTCGCCCGGCGAAATCTCTCGGCCACTGGACTGCTTCGGATTAGAATCGTTCGCTTGCATCGTCACTTCTCAAAAAACATCCGGTCGAGTCTCTCTAGTCCCTAGTCCCTAGTAGTCCCTGCTCTTCACCGCGCCAGCCGCAGCATCACGTAAGTGATCACTCCGGTGACCGACACGTAAAGCCACAACGGGAACGTCCAGCGGGCAACCTTGCGATGCTGCGGAATCCGCCCGCTAAGCGAAAAAAAGAACGTGACCAGCACCAGCGGCAGCGCCACTATCGCCAGAATGATGTGGCTGGCCAGCAGCGGCAGGTAGACCTCGCGCAGAGCCGCACGAGCCGGGTAGCGCACATCGCCGTGCAGCGCGTGGTGCGCAATGTAGCTGATCAGAAAAAGCGTGGAAAATCCAAACGCTGTCATCATGGCCGCGCGATGAGCAGCAATGCGTCGCGATTTGATGAATGTATAGCCAATGAGCAGGGCCGTCGCGCTCAGGCCGTTCAGCACGGCATTGAGTGCCGGCAAAAATGCGTATTGACTACTCGAGGCCGCGGCGGGATGAACATAAATCAGCCAGAAGAGAAACAGGGTTGCCGCCGCGCTGATGGCAAGAATGGCGGCAACGGCAGCGCGCGTGCCTTGATTGCGGCTATTCGTTGCGGGGACTGCGGTCGTCATTGTCTTCCTCAGGATTTCGCTGTGGCGCACAGCATGAGCGAAGTAAACAGCAGGGGCAGATAAAGCACGCTGACCTTGAGCAGATCGCGGGCCAGCCTGCGGCTCTCGTCTTCAGTTGGTCCGCGCAGGATGCTCGAAAAGCGAATGGTATAGCCCAGGTAAACCAAGCCCAGCGCAAGGGCCAGCACTGCGTAAATCGGGCTGGCCAAACCCAGCCGCCAAGGCATCAGGCTCACAGGGATCATCGCCACCGCAAAAAACAAAGCCTCGCCCACCGTTGACCAACCGTCGGGCTGCACGACGGGCAGCATGCGAATGCCGACGCGTGCGTAGTCGTCGCGATACAGCCACGCAATCGCCATGAAGTGGGGAAACTGCCAGACGAAAAGAATGGCGAACAATGCCACGGCCGGCCACTCGATGCGCCCGCGCGCAGCGGTCCAGCCAAGCATCGGACCCATTGCGCCGGGAAATGCCCCAATGAAGGTCGCCAGCGCGGTAACTCGCTTGAGCGGCGTATAGATCGCCACATAGGTAAAAGCGGTCAATAGCGCCAAAGCCACTGTAAGCGGATTGGTGGTGAGGGCCAGCCAGCACGCGCCCAGCGCCAGGGCCGCAAGCCCCGCCAGCACCCCCTGTGCCAGCGAGAATCGGCCGGCAGCCATCGGGCGGTCGGCGGTGCGCTTCATGCGCGCGTCTATCCTGCGCTCCAGTGCCTCGTTCAGCGCGCCGGCTCCTGCCGAAACGAGGCCGATGCCAAGCAGCGTCTCCAGCAGGCCGCGTTGCACGCTCGATATGCCGGACTGCATCGATCCCAGGTAAAATCCACCCCAGCCGGTCACCAGCACCAGCCCCACCACCTTCACCTTGAACAGCTCGCGCAGGTCGTGGATGAGCGTCGCCGTAGCGCCGGGGCTGGGCGCGTGGATGTGCGCCTGGGCGTGAGTTGCTTGCTCTGCCGGAATATCGGCCTGGAGTGCTGAATTCATCGGTACGAGACCTCAGCGGGAGAGCCCCGAGTGGGTTATGCCGGGTGCCTCTGTCGATGATAGCAAGCGGAAAAGCTCCACGGAGAAATCAGTCTGCTTGCCCGGCAGGGTCTGTTTTGTCAAATGAAAGAATGTGGGTCGCATCCTGGCTCACGATGGAAGCAAAGCCCATTCTCTCGTACAAGCGTGCTGCACTTGCATTTTCGGCGCGCAGGCGCACGCAGTTGAATTTCTGTCGGGCGGCATCAACGAGCGCGGCCACGAGCGCTCTCCCAATTCCTCGATTGCGCCATGCCGCTCTGACATATACGCGCCGGATGCGGCCTATGTCTGGACGGCCGGCAAACGGATCGCAGTTGAGTCCGCCCACCGCCACGATTAGGCCTTGATCCAAATG